>DASYCF010000117.1:0-8872 GCA_036500365.1 Byssovorax sp. | reverse complement strand
GCGCTCGTGGTCGTCGACGGGCGGCCGCGCGGCTTCACGCCGGCGGTCCTCGCGGGCGTGCCCGTCGGCAAGCGCACCGTGCGCGTCACGCTCGCCGGCCGCGCCCCGTACGAGACCGTCGTCGACGTGCAGGCGAACCGCGAGGCGCAGCTCACGACGGTCGTCCTCGAGCCGACGCGCGAGGTCACCGCCGTAAGCCGCTACGCGCAGGCGCTCGACGACGCGCCGAGCTCCGTGTCGGTCCTCGACGGGCGCGAGCTCCGCGCGTTCGGCTACCCGACGATCGCCGAGGCGCTCCGCGGCACGCGCGGCGTGTCGCTGTCGAACGATCGCGCGTACCAGTCGATCGGCATCCGCGGGCTCGGCCAGCCGAACGACTACGGCGATCGCCTGCTCGTGCTCTCGGACGGCCAACCGCTGAACGACAACCTGCTGAACAGCTCGTACGTCGGCTCGGACGGCCGCGTCGATCTCGGCGACGTCGATCGCATCGAGGTCGTGCGCGGCCCCGGCTCGCTCCTCTACGGCGCGGGCGCGCTCTCTGGCGTCGTGAACCTCGTCACGCGGCCGCGCGCCGAGCCGACGAGCGTCGAGCTCGGCTTCGGCACGTACGACAACGCCGTGATCAAGAGCCGCGCAGGCTTCAACTACGACGCCGGCAACGACCGCGGCGTCTGGGGCAGCGTGACGGCCGCGCACTCCGACGGCGTCGAGGTCGACGTCCCGTTGAAGGCGACCGGCAAGATCGAGCCCGCGCACGGCGCCGACGCGTTCAACAGCGTGGGCACCGCGGGCCGCGCCTACTGGGGCCCGTTCACCGTGCAGTGGTTCGTGCACACGCGCGACCAGTCGATCCCGGTCGGCGCGTACGCCACCACGGTCGACGATCCGACGACCGCGTTCACCGACACGCGCATGATGACGGAGCTCCGCTACGAGCGCGCGCTCCCGCACGGCTTCGAGGTGCTCGCGCGCGCGCACGCGAACCGCTACACGTTCCACGGCCTCTACGACTACACGACGAGCCAGAACGTCGAGGACTACTACGGCACGTGGCTCGGCCTCGAGCTCCGCGGCGTGTACAAGCCGTCGCCCACCGCGCGCATCACGCTCGGCATGGAGCTGCAGGGCGACCCGCAGGCGACGCTCGTCGGCGAGAGCAACGAGGGCGGCGCGACGACGCCGTACCTCGACGAGCACGACCCGTACGGCTTCGGCGCCGTGTACGCCGTGACCGAGCTCTCGCCGACGCGCTGGCTCAGGGTCGAGGGCGGGGCGCGCCTCGACGTGTACTCGACGTTCGGCCCGATCTTCGTGCCGCGCGCCGCCGTCATCTTGAAGCCGACGTCGACGACGACCGTGAAGGTCATGGGCGGCCGCGCCTTCCGCGCGCCGAGCATCTACGAGCAGGTCTACAACGACGGCGGCATCTCAGAGGTGCGCGCCGTCGACCCGGCGCGCGGCCTCACGCTCGCGCCCGAGTCGGTCTACTCGGGCGAGATCGAGGCGTCGCAGCGCTTCGCGACCGACTGGATCGCGCTCGTCGCCGCGCACGCGAGCGACATCCTGAACGTCATCGACACGGTGCCGGACACGCCGGGCTCGGCGCTCGTGCGCTACGCGAACAGCCCGCATCCCACCGTCGAGATCGGCGGCGACGTCGAGATCCGCCGCGAGTGGCGACGCGGCTGGATGCTCGCGGCGATGTACGGCTACGAGCGCGCCGAGACGCTCGACTCCGCAGCTGGGAACCCGCCGCTCGTGAACGCGCCGCAGCACCTCGCGTCGTTCAAGGGCGTCGTCCCGGTGATCACCGAGGTCGCGTCGTTCGGCCTCCGCGCGACGCTCGAGGCGCCGCGCGTCATCTCGGTCGAGGACGGCGCGAAGACGGGCGCCGGCGTCGTCGTCGACGCGACGGTCTCCGGCGCGGTTCCGGGCTTCGGCCTCCGGTACGTCGTCGGCGTCTACGACATCGGCGACTACCGCTACTCGTACCCGGTGAGCGACACGTTCCAGAGCCGGACGATGCCGCAGAACGGCCGCACCGTGCTGCTCGATCTGCTCGCGAAATTTCCCTGACGGGCGCCATGTGTCGAGAAACGGACGCGCGGCGGCGCTTCTCGTCGCCCGCGCCGTCGGATACTTTCACGCTCGCCACCCCGTACCCGCACGCCGCGAACAGGAAGCGCCATGACCGACCTCGTGTCGACCATCGACAGCGACTACGACAAGCTCGACAAGAACGCGGGCGGCCTCGCGAACGCGCTGACCGGCGGCGGACGCGCGGCGCCCAAGATCGCCGACGACCCGGGCGAGTTCCACAACGCGCTCGATCTCGCCTCACCCGACGGGCCGCAGGAGATCAAGGCGACGCCGCACCCCGGCGGCGTGACCGTCACGAGCGACACGCTGATCGAGTTCATCCACTTCGGCCGCACGTACCTCGACCGCGCGACGTTCTTCGCGAACGACAAGCCCATCGACGACACGAAGTCCGACGACATCGGCAGCGTCATCGGCGTGCGCGGCGTGCAGTACCGCGCCGCGCTCGAGCGCGAGGCGATCCTGCTCGCAGGCCTCGTCGCGGCGCATCGATCGGCGCTCGGGGAGCGCGACTCGGACGAGGGCGGCCTCGGCGCGGCGCTCGCCGTGGTCGGCAACCTCCTCGGCGGCGGCGGCGGCGCGTCGTCGAAGGCCGACCCGAGCGACCTCAACACGTTCTTCGACAAGGTGAACACCGTCGCCGGCACGCTCGACGTCGCCGAGGTCGGCTACGACGTCACGCACCAGGCCGGCATCGATCTGCACGGCGCGCGCGCGACGTACAAGACCTACCTCAAGGGCGAGATCGACAAGCGCAAGCAGCCGGCTCCGGCCGACCCAGGGCTCCTCGCCGGGATGCCGCTCGTCGCGAGCATCCTCCCGCCGGAGATCGGGCACATCTTCACGCTCGTCGAAAAAATGGGCGAGAAGGCGTTCGACATCTACGTCGGCATCGTCCTCGAGCTCACGCAGCTCATGATGCCGGCGATGGAAGACGCGTGCCGCGCGGCCACCATCGACGCGATGCAGAAGCGGAGCGTGCCCGTCTTCGACATCTGGTTCCCGCCGGCGCCGCCGAACGATCCGACGAAGAACGATCTCGTGAAGCCGGTCGACAAGCCGACCACCGGCCTCGGCTTCGTCGACAGCGCGATCGGCAGCGTGCTCGACCCGGTGAACTCGGGCATCGGGTCGGTGAACAAGGCGACGGCGCCCGTGATCGACTTCCTGACGGCGCCCGGGCAAGACTCGCCGGGCGGGCCCTTCCTCGACCAGGTGTTCGAGCAGATCGCCGACAAGTACGGCTACCTCGCGAAGGTCGACGGCAAGTCCCTCGGCGACGTCGCGTGGACCGCGATCCGCGACTCGTTCGGCTTCGACCTGCCCGACTTCGTGCAGGTCATCGTCACGCGCGTGATGCAGGCGCACGCCGACTTCCTCCGCGGCGTGTACGGCAAGCTCGTCGGCATGGACCCGACGAAGGGCATCGTCGAGGCGGATCTCGTCGCCGCCGGGCGCGAGCACCTCGTGCGGCAGCTCGTCGAGTCGCTCCTCCACGGCGTCGGCTTCATCGACAAGATCCGCGACTTCAAGTTCAACCTCGACGTGCTCGGGCCCATCTCGAAGACGCTCTCGGGCGAGGCGCTCTACCAGCGCGCGATGGAGTTCTTGAACGAGGAGCTCACCCCGCACCTCGACGGCATCGTCGAGCTCCTGATGAAGGACTTCGCGCGGAGGCTCGAGGACGCGCGCGTGAGCGCGCTCGACGACTCGCTCACGATGGAGGTCTACCTCGGCCTCTTGCCGTCGCTGCACGCGCTCCTCTTCCGCAAGACGTTCTTCCCGATCTGGGACCTCATGGTGAACACCATCTTCTCGCCCGTGAGCAAGGCGGTGCCGGGCGTCACGGGCAAGATCGGCGACGTCGCGTCGAGCGCGCTCGGCGTCGTGCAGACGGTGCGGACCGATGTGCTGCGCGTGAAGAAGGTCATCGACACCGCGCTGACCGAGGGCGCGAACGTCGGCCTCGGCGGGACGAACCTCGACAAGTACGCCGACGATCTCGCGAGCAAGGTCGCCGACCCGACGGGCGCGAGCACGCCGGGCGAGTCGAGCGCGTTCCCTTTCAACTTCCGCAAGACGAGCTGCACGAGCAAGGTGATCGACGACGCGACGCTGCAGGCGGTCACGGCCCTCGACAAGTGGCGCGACGACGAGCCTGTCGGCGGCCCGGTCGCGCCGGCGGCGAAGGGCGGCGCGGCGGCGAGCGATCCCGCCGCAGCGACGAGCGGCGGCGCGGGCTGAGCGACGGAACCTCACGGGAGATCGACGACGATGAGCCAACCGACCCACGCACTCGAGTTCCACGCCGACAAGGCGCCCGCGTTCCGCGTCGTCTCGTTCAAGTCGGACGAGCAGCTGCACGACGTCTACCGCGTCGAGGTGGTGCTCACGTGCGCCGCCGACGACGACAAGCTCGGCGACCTCGAGGGCACGCTCCTCGGCGCGAACGCGGCGCTCACGGTGATGTCGGGCTCGCACAAGCGGCGCCTCCACGGCGTCGCGAGCGCGGTGCGCGTCGCCTCGCTCGACGACAAGCTCGCGCGCGTCCACGTCGAGATCGTCCCGCGCCTCGCGCTGATGAAGCTCCGCCGGCAAAACCGTATCTTCCAGGACCAGAGCGTGAAGGACGTGCTCGGCGCGCTGTGCGGCGAGTGGCGCGTGCCGTGCCGCTTCTCGCTCGGCGGCGAGCACAAGGCGCGCCCGTACCTCACGCAGCACGGCGAGTCGGACTTCGACTTCCTCCGCCGCATCGCCGCGCTCGAGGGCATCGGCTTCTACTTCCCGGCGTCGACGGCCGACGCCGCGCTGCACGATCACACCGAGGTCGTCTTCTTCGATCAGGGCGACTACCCGCCCATCCCGTCGGGCGAGGGCGATCAGCGCGCCTCGCGCGTGAAGGGCGCGCCCGTGCTCCGGCACGCGCACAAGAACTTCGAGCACGGCGCCGACGATCTGCTCGATTTCGACATGCGGCGCGCCCTCGGCGTGCGCGCGGCGCTGCTCTCCGACTTCGACTTTCGCCGGCCGCAGTTCGGCATGCGCGCGCACAGCCACGCCGACCGGTCCGACGCGATCGCGCCGAGCGCGGCCGAGCGCAACGAGCTCTTCGACGCGACGTACTACCACGACCGCATCGAGTACGAGGGCAGCGCCTCGGGCGCCGAGATCGACGACGACACGGCGCAGACCGCGTTCGAGCAGCTGCGGAGCGAGATCCGAGTCGGCAGCGGCTTCACGCGCAGCGTGCGCCCCGTGCCCGGCCACATCTTCTTGCTCGAGGGCCACCCGATCGAGGCGATGAACGACGTCTACCTCGTCACGCGCGTCGAGCAGTCGGGCAAGAGCCCCGAGGCCGCCGGCGCCGACGGGCAGACGTTCGACGCGCGCGTCACCGTCGTGCCGGGCGGCGTCGTGCACCGCCCGCCGATGGAGCGCGGCCAACACCTCGTGCGCGGCGCCGAGACCGCGACCGTCGTCGGCCCCGACGGCGAGGACGTCTACACCGACGAGAGCGGCCGCGTGAAGGTGCGCTTCCACTGGGACACGCAGTCGAAGGGCGACGACAAGAGCTCGTGCTGGCTCCGCGTCGCGCAGAGCTGGTCGGGCTCGCGCTGGGGCTCGCAGTTCGTGCCGCGCGTCGGCATGGAGGTGCTCGTCACGTACCTCGGCGGCGACGTCGACCGCCCGCTCGTCACGGCGTGCCTCTACAACGCGACGCACCCGCCGCCGTTCCGCCTGCCGGCCGACCGACACCGGAGCGGCCTCCGCACCGTGTCGAGCGACGGCGGCGGGCACAACGAGCTGTCGTTCCAGGATCTCGCCGGCGAGGAGCAGGTCTTCTTGCAGGCGCACCGCGATCTCGATTTCGAGGTCGGCCGCGATCACACCGCGTTCGTCGAGCGCGACGAGACCCGGCGCGTCGGCGGCAGCCAGACGATCAGCATCGAGGGCAGCCGGACCGAGCGGTTGAACGGCCCGTCGACGCTCGCGATCGGCGGCGACCGCACGCAGACGATCAAGGGCGACCACAACGTCAGCGTCACGGGCGACCGCACCGATCAGGTCGCGGGCAGCCACGAGCAGCGCATCGGCGGCGACCTCATCACGCGCGTCGACGGCGACTTCCTGCCCGAGCTCAACGGCTCCGCGAAGGTCGCGATGGCGGGCGACGCCGTCGTGAAGGCGCTCGGCCACCTGGTCGCCGTCGTCGGCCAGAGCGACGCGAAGAAGTCGTCGACGATCCACGTGCAGGGCACGAGCGAGCTCTACGCGACGGGCACGAGCGAGCTCACGAGCGAGAAGGCGATCACGATCCGCGTCGGCACGTCGTCGATCCGCCTGACGCCCGACGGCATCGAGATCGGCGCCGACACGATCACGCTGCGCGGCAAGGACATCTACCACCTGGCCGACGAGAAGATGAAGCTCGTCGCGAAGAAGGAGGCGCTCTTCAAGAGCGACAAGAAGATCTTCCTCCAGGCCGAGGCGGGCTCGCTCCAGCTCACGCGCGACGCCCGCGTCGACGGCGACACGGTGAAGCTCAACTGCTCGCCCGATCCGGTCGACGACACGGTGCCCGACGCGGACGACATCAAGGTGACGAAGTTCTCGCTCGTAGACGACAAGGGCAAGCCGATGGCGAACCAGCGCATCGTGCTGGTCATGAGCGACGGCTCCGAGCGCACCGCGGTCCTCGACGAGGACGGCAAGGTCGAGCTTGAGCTCGACGACTCGGGCGACGTGGTGTTCCCCGACGTCGCGAAGCCGCAACCCGCTTGATCGAAGGAGGATCCTCGTCATGGGCATGAAGCCGTACGTCGTGAAGCAGGGCGAATACCTCTCGAAGCTCGCGTTCCGCATGGGCTTCGATCCCGATCAGGTGTGGGGCGACGCGTCCAACGCCGACCTCAAGAAGACGCGCGCGAGCGGCGACATCCTGCTCGCCGGCGACGTGCTCTACGTCCCCGATCAGCCGCCGAAGAAGCTCTCGTTCAAGAAGGGCCAGGCGAACGCGTACTCGGCGAAGCTCCCGACCGTGAGCGTCAAGATCGCGCTCACCGGCCCGGGCGGCGCGCCGAGGAAGAACGAGCCCTTCATCGTGCGCGGCCTCGGCGGCGACGACTTGAACGGCACGACCGACGGCGACGGCAACGTGAAGTTCGACGCGCCCGTCACCGTGCGGCAGGTCGAGCTCGAGCTCCCGAACAAGAAGCAGAAGTACCGCGTCAGCGTCGGCGATCTGGACCCGGTGAACGAGAAGGCGGGCGCGAAGTCGCGGCTCGAGCACCTCGGCTTCTACGGCGCCACGTTCGCGACGGGCAGCGACGGGACGTACGCCTCACGCGACGACGGGCTGCTCGCCGCGGCGCTCAAGGCGTTCCAGGTGAAGAGTCAGCTGCCGCTCACCGGCCTCCTCGACGACGCGACGCAGGCCGCGCTCGTCGCGGCGCACGGCTCCTGAGGCGCGCGCGATGCCGAACCAGCCCGCCGCGAAGCAAGGCGACAAAGTCGTCGCCGTCGACACGCACATCATCATGATCCCGTCGCCCGGCGGGCCCGTGCCCACGCCCATGCCGATGCCGTTCAACGGCGCGCTCTCGGGCGAGCTCAGCTCGAACGTGATGGTGATGAACATGGCCGCGGCGACGAAGGGCAGCACCGCGATGAACGCGCCGACGCACGTGCCGCAGGGCGGCCCGTTCCAGAAGCCGCCCTCGAACGAGGCCACCGTGCAAATGACGGGCACCAAGGTGCTCATCAACGACAAGCCGGCGGCGGCGAACGGCGACGGCGCGATGACCTGCAACGACCCGGCGGACGCGCCGAAGGGCAAGGTCATCGCCGTCGGCACCGTCCTCGTCGGCAGCTGACCAGCGCATCGTGGCGGAGCTCGCCCTCGATCGGTTCGCCGCCGTCAGCGCCGCGCTGGCCGAGGGGTTTCCCTTGGCCGACGTCCTCGCGATCGAGGGCCTCGACGCCGCCGCGTGGTCCGACGCCGAGACCACGTGGGCGACGCGGCTGTCGACGGATCCCGTCGAGCTCACGCGCTACGGCGAAGCGCTCGGCGCCGCAGAAGACCGGCTCGCGCGCAAGGTGACGCCGCTCGACGACGACGTCGCCGCGTGGGTCGCGTTCCTCGCCGCGTTCTCCACGGGCGACGCCGCGGAGGTCCTCGCCGCGCACGCGCTCGGCGTGAACGACCTCTCACGGCTGCACCGTCGATGGGCGAAGCGGGTCGAGGCCGACCGCGGCGTCGAGAGGAAGATGGCGGAGCACAAGCGTCGCGGGCCCGGCGCCCTGCCGAAGGTGCGCGTCGAGCCGCCGCGACTTCGGCCGTCGGCGAGCGCCGAGGCGGAGCGCGCGGCCGCCGCGAGGACGAGCTCCGCCGCGCGCGCACGCGTCGGCGGAGCTGCGGCCGCGGTCGGCGAGCGGGCCAAGGTCGGTGCGCCGCCGCTCACGCTCGATCGGTACGCGATGTTCGCCGCGGAGCGCGCGGCGCCTCGCGCGGACGCCGCGCGCGTGCTCGCGCGCTTCGGCGTGTCGAGCGCCGAGGCCGACGCGCTCGACGACGCGTTTCAAGCGCGGTTCGCCGCCGACGTCCAGCTCGAGCGAGACTTCACGCGCCTCCGTGCGCACCACGCCGCGCGCCTCGCCGCTGCTGTCGTCCCCGCGCCGAAGCCGGCGCCGCTCTCGGAGCGTCTCGCGGCCCCGGCCGTGTTCGCGCGCGCGGCGGACCTTCGCGCGCCCATCGCCAAACCCCCGGCCG
>DASYCF010000116.1:0-6667 GCA_036500365.1 Byssovorax sp. | reverse complement strand
GCACCGGCGGCTCCACGAGCACCGGTCACGGCGGCGCCTCGACCGCGACCGCGACCTCGAGCGTGTCGACGACGACGACCACCGGCGGCGCGGGCGGAAGCAACAGCGGAGGCGGCGCTCCCGCGATGTGCTCGGGCCCCTGCGGCTGCTGCAACTGCGACGACTACCTCCAGGGCCGGAGCGTCGACGGCACGCTCTGCCCGGGCTCGCAGAGCCTCGGCCTCGATCATCTCGGCGTCTGCGTCTGCGAGGGCAGCACGATGTGCTATCACGCGGGCAACGGCGGCGGCGGACCGACGGGTGAATGCGCCGATCTCTGCACGACGCAGACGCTCCCCGCGAGCGACGCGTGCCTCCAGTGCGCACAAATGGCGTGCCGGCAGCAGTACAACGCCTGCGAGGACGACCCCGGCTGACGCGTTCGAAGCGGGTGCGACATCGTGACGCCCCCGCGTTCGGGGTTGGGCTCGGGCCCTCGGCGCGCACGGCTTGCACCCGAGAAGCAGTCGGTGCGCCACGCCGCGACGAATCGCGCGAAGGCCGCTCCTCCAGCGCGGACCGACCGCGGCACGAGCGATGCTCCAGGGCGCCCACATGAAAGCGTTCCTCTCGTCCACGTCGGGTCGGGTGCTGCTCTTCGGCTTCGCCGTCGCGTTCGCGGCGACGGGCATCGCCAAGTTGCTGGGCGGCCCGTTCGAGCTCGCGGCCAACGTCGCGGTGTTCTTCGCCGCCGCGACGACCGTGTACGCGCTGGCCACGGCGGTCAGCGAGCACTTCGGCGCCGCGGCGCTCGTCATCGTCGTCTTGCCTTGGCTCACGCTCCTCGCCGAGTACGAGCAGCAGATGCTGCCCCCGGCGGCGGGCTACGCGCTCGTCGTCGTCGCGGCGGCGGGCTTCGCGTTCGCGCTGCGCCCCGGCAAGGTCGCCGCCGAGCTCGAGCTCCGCACCGCGTCGGCGTGACCTCGCGTCAGCGGCGCGTCGCGGGGAAGCGGAAGTCGCGCACCTCGGGCATGTCCTCGCCGTGCTCGCGGATGTAGGCGGCGTGCTCGACGCGCTTGTCGGCCATGCGCTGGCGGAGGTGCGCGGCGCGCGCCGCGAGGCCGGGCACGCGGTCGATGACGTCGATGACGAGGTGGAAGCGGTCGAGATCGTTGCGCACGACCATGTCGAACGGCGTCGTCGTCGACCCCTCCTCCTTGTAGCCGCGCACGTGGATGTTGCCGTGGTTCGCGCGGCGATAGGTGAGCCGGTGGATCAACCATGGATAGCCGTGGTGAGCGAAGATCACCGGGCGATCGCGCGTGAAGAGCGCGTCGAACTCGAGATCTCCGAGGCCGTGCGGGTGCTCGCTCGCCGGCTCGAGCTTCATGAGGTCGACCACGTTGACGACGCGCACGGCGAGGTCGGGCAGCTGCTCGCGCAGGATCGCCGCCGCGGCGAGCACCTCGAGCGTGGGCACGTCGCCCGCGCAGCCGAGCACGACGTCGGGCACGCGGCCGGCGTCGGTGCTCGCCCACGTCCAGATGCCGATGCCGGCGGCGCAGTGCGTGATCGCCTCGTCCATCGTGAGCCACTGCGGCGCGGGCTGCTTGCCAGCGACGACGACGTTCACGTAGTCGACGCTCCGCAGGCAGTGGTCGGTGACCGACAAGAGCGTGTTCGCGTCCGGCGGCAGGTACACGCGGATGACGTCGGACTTCTTGTTGACGACGTGATCGATGAAGCCCGGATCCTGGTGGCTGAAGCCGTTGTGGTCCTGGCGCCACACGTGCGAGCTGAGGAGGTAGTTGAGCGACGAGATCGGCTGTCGCCATGGGATCGCGCGCGTCGTCTTCAGCCATTTGGCGTGCTGGTTGAACATCGAGTCGACGATGTGGATGAACGCCTCGTAGCAAGAGAAGAAGCCGTGTCGACCCGTGAGCAGGTAGCCCTCGAGCCAGCCCTGACACTGGTGCTCGCTCAGCATCTCCATGACGCGGCCGTCGGGCGCGAGGTGGTCGTCGCCCGGCTCGATCTCGGCGACCGACGCGCGCGAGGTCACCTCGAACACGTCGTTCCAGCGGTTCGAGTTCGTCTCGTCGGGGCTGAACAGGCGGAAGTTGCGCGCCCCGTCGTTCATGCGCAAGACGTCGCGGAGGAGCTTGCCCTGCGCGCGCGTCGCCTCGGCGTCGACGGCGCCCGGCGAGGGGACGTCGATCGCGTACGCGCGGTAGTCCGGCAGCCGCAGCTCCTTTCGAAGGAGGCCGCCGTTCGCGTGCGGGTTCGCGCTCATGCGCCGCGCGCCCGCGGGCGCGAGCGCGGCGACGTCGGCGCGCAGCCGGCCCGCGCCGTCGAAGAGCTCCTCGGGTCGATAGCTCTTCATCCACGCCTCGAGCATCGCGAGGTGCTCGGGGTGATCGAAGCCGGTGAGCGGCACCTGGTGCGCGCGGAACGTCCCTTCGACGCGCTTTCCGTCGACCTCGCGCGGGCCCGTCCAGCCCTTCGGCGTGACGAGCACGATCATCGGCCACGTCGGGCGCCTCGAGAAGCCGCTCGCGCGCGCGTCGCGCTGTATCGCGCGGATGTCGTCGAGGCAGCCGTCGAGCGCCGCCGCCATCGCGACGTGCATCGCCCCTGGGTCGTGGCCCTCGACGAAGCGCGGCGCCCAGCCGTAGCCCCGGAGCAGCATGTCGAGCTCGCCGCGCGGGATGCGCGCGAGCACCGTCGGCCCCGCGATCTTGTAGCCGTTCAAGTGCAGGATCGGCAGCACCGCGCCGTCGCGCGCCGGGTTCAGGAACTTGTTCGAATGCCAGCTCGTCGCGAGCGGCCCCGTCTCGGCCTCGCCGTCGCCGACGACGCACGTGACGAGGAGATCCGGGTTGTCGAACGCTGCGCCGAACGCGTGCGAGAGCGCGTAGCCGAGCTCGCCGCCCTCGTGGATGCTTCCCGGCGTCTCCGGCGCGACGTGGCTCGGGACGCCTCCGGGAAACGAGAACTGCTTGAAGAGGCGGCGCATGCCCTCCTCGTCTTGCGACACGGCCGGGTACACCTCGCTGTAGGTCCCCTCGAGCCACGCGTTCGCCGTGAGCGCCGGCCCGCCGTGGCCTGGACCGATCACGTAGATCGCGTCGAGGTCGCGCGCGCGGATCGCGCGGTTCACGTGCGCATAGACGAAGTTGAGCCCGGGCGTCGTGCCCCAGTGGCCGAGGAGCCGCGGCTTCACGTGCTCGCGCCGGAGCGGCTCGCGCAAGAGCGCGTTCGCGAGCAGGTAAATCTGCCCGACGGAGAGGTAGTTGGCGGCGCGAAACCACGCGTCGAGCAGATTGAGCGATTCGGTCATGGGCTGTTCCTGAGGACGTGCGCGGCGTCCCGCGCGAGGACGATCTCTTCGTCGGTGGCGATGACGCGCACGGTGACCGGCGCGGCGCGAGGCGAGATGACGGCGGAGCTCCGCGCGTTCTCGGCGGCGTCGAGCCCCACGCCGAGGTGGCCGAGGCCCGCGGCGACGCGCGCGCGGACGGCCGGCGATCGCTCGCCGATTCCCGCCGAGAACACGAGCGTGTCGAGCCCCTCGAGCGAGGCCGCGAGCGCGCCGATCGCCTTGCGCACGGCGAGGCAGAAGACGTCGAGCGCGTCGCGCGCCGCCGCGTCCGCGTCCTCGCGCGCGAGCAGATCGCGCACGTCGGCCGCGCCGCCGGACAGGCCGGCGAGCCCCGAGCGCTCGTTCAGCATGGCCTCGATCGCGTCCGTCGAGAGGCCGCTCCGCGCGAGGTACGCGACGACGCCCGGCTCGAGGTCGCCCGAGCGCGTCCCCATGGGAATTCCCGAGTTCGGCGTGAAGCCCATCGTCGTGTCGACCGGCCTGCCGTCGCGCACCGCCGCGAGGCTCGCGCCCGAGCCGAGGTGCGCGAGCACGACGCGCCCGCGCGCCGCGTCGTCCCCGGCGACGCGCGCGAGCTCTTCGAGGAGGTAGCGATACGAGATGCCGTGGAAGCCGTAGCGCCGCACGCCGCGCGCCTCGAGCTCGCGCGGGATCGGGAGGAGCGTCGCGACGCGCGGCATCGCAGCGTGGAACGCCGTGTCGAACGAGAGCGTCTGCGCCACCGACGGCGCGCGCGCGGCGACGGCGTCGACGAGCGCGATCTCGAGCGGCAGGTGCGTGGGGTCGAGGTCGACGAGCGCCCGCAGCCGCGCCATCACCGCCTCGGTCGCCCGCGTGGGCGCCACGAGCTCCGCGCCGCCGTGCACGACGCGGTGCGCGACCGCGTCGAACGCGTCGAGCGCGCCGACGGCATCGCAGAGCCGCGCGCCGAGGTCCGCGCCCGCGCCGACGCGCTCGAGGACGCCGCCGCCCTCGCGCCGCGCGCCCGAGGGGCCGACCTCGAACGTCGCGTGCTTGAGGCTCGACGAGCCGCGGTTCACGACGAGGATGCGCATGTCGACGAGGATGGCTCGGACGCCCGGCGCCGCTGCGCGCCGAGCTCGCCCGAGCGCGCGCGATCCTATTCCGCTCCTCGGTCGGCGGGCGCACGGATCGGCCACGCCGAGGTGACGCGCGGCGCGCGCTAGCTGGTATCGGCTGCGACGCTGCCCGGAGATGCGCCCCTCGCGCCAGCGTCGCACGCAGAGCGCCGCGTGCCGCGATCAAGGCGGCGAGGGGCGCGGAGGGCGCGAGCAAAGAAGAAAAGCGACTCATCTCTTCTGCCCCCGGCGACCTCGACGCGTCGGCGGTTCGCCTTCGGACGGCTTCGAGGCGGCGCTCGCTTGGCGCGGCCGAGGTGGCTACGATGCGCGAGCTTGGCACCTCGCCCCTTCGCCCCCGCGCGGCGCTCGCTCTCGTCGACCGGCCGCGCCTCGATCGTCGCCGCGTCGGTCGCGGCCCTCGCCGCGATCGCGCCCGCGGCGTGCAACGCGTTGACGGGCGTCGGCGACTATCAGTTCGGCGACTTCACCGCGGCGGCCGGCGGAGCGAGCGCCACGTCGTCGACGTCGCCCGCGTCGACGGGATCGCACACGCACACCGCGTCCGCGTCGCACGGCGCCGGCGGCGGCGGCATGGAGCCCTGCGGCGGCGCCCCAGGCACCGGCGGCTCCACGAGCACCGGTCACGGCGGCGCCTCGACCGCGACCGCGACCTCGAGCGTGTCGACGACGACGACCACCGGCGGCGCCGGCGGCGGGAACGGCAGCGGCGGCGGCGCTCCCGCGATGTGCTCCGGCCGCTGCGGGTGCTGCAACTGCGACGACTACCTGCACGGCAGGAGCGTCGACGGCACGCTCTGCCAAGGCTCGCAGAACCTCGGCCTCGAGCTCGGCGTCTGCGTCTGCGAGGGCAATACGACGTGCTACCAGGCCGGAAACGGCGGCGGCGGACCGACCGGAGCCTGCGCCGATCTGTGTACGACGCAGGCCCTCCCCCCGAGCGACGCGTGCCTGCAGTGCGCACAGATGACCTGCCATCAGCAGTACAACGCGTGCGAGGACGACCCCGGCTGACCCACGCTCGCGCCGGGTGCGACATCGTGACGCCTCGCTTTCGCGGTCGAGCTCGCTACGCTGGCGCGCATGCAGGTGGCGCCCGAGCTGACGGCGCCGAGCCCGGGCGCAGACGCGCGTGCGCTCGGCATTCGACCGGGCGCGCGCGACGCGGCGGTCGTGGCGCGGTGGCTCGTCGGCCTTCGCTGGGCCGTGTTCTCGCTGCTCGCGCTCGCCCTGCCGCTGGGGCCCGCGTTCGGCTTCGAGGTCGTGTGGTGGGTCGCCGCGCCTGCGCTCTCGCTCGTCGTGATCGTGAACCTCGTCGCGCGTCGTCGGCTCGCGCGCGGGCTCGCGTCCGAGCGTGAGGTCGCGCTCGGCGTCGCCTTCGATCTCGCGCTGCTCACCGTGGTGCTCGGCGCGTCGGGCGGCGCGGCGAATCCGTTCAGCGCGCTCTTCTTCGTGCACGTCGCGCTCGCGGCGTCGCTGCTCGGGCCGCGCACGACGTTCCTCTTGTCGGGCCTCGCCGCGTGCCTCTTCGCCGCGCTCTACGTGCTGCCGGTCACGCGCGCGTGCTGCGCGCCCGAGGCCGCGAGCGGCGCGTTCGGCAACCACCTCTACGGCATGTGGGCGGCGTTCGTGCTCGCGGCGGCGCTCGTCGCGTTCGTCTTGACGCGCGTGCGCGGCGCGCTCGGTGAGCGTCAGCGCGAGATCGAGGCGCTGCGCGAGCGCGAGGATCGCAACGCCCGGTTCGCCGCGCTCGGCACGCTCGCCGCGGGGACCGCGCACGAGCTCGCGACGCCGCTCGGCACGATCGCCGTGCTCGCCGGCGAGCTCGAGCGCGCCGACGCCGACGCGCTGCGCGCCCACGCGGCGACCATCCACGCGCAGGTCGCGCGCTGCCGCGACGTGATCACGAAGATGCAGGCCGGCGCGCGCACGGCCGCGCCCGCCGAGACGCAGGTCACCGGCGTCGTCGAGCGCGCGGTCGTCGCCTGGCGCGCCGCGCACCCCGACGCGGAGGTCGTGGTCGACGACGCGCGCGCGCGCGGCGCCGTCGTCGCGCTCGCCGAGGGCGACCTCGAGCCGGCCGCCGATGGGCTCGATGAGCGCGCGCACGAGGAAGAGGCCGAGGCCCATCCCCTCGCCCGGCTCCTTCGTCGTCAAGAACGGCTCGCCGAGGCGTCCCGCGAGCTCGGGCGCGACGCCCTCGCCC
>DASYCF010000115.1:0-4661 GCA_036500365.1 Byssovorax sp. | reverse complement strand
AACGTTCACGCCGCCTTCATGACGCCCGCGATGATCCGAACCCAGCTCTCCCGCTTCGCCGACGGGAGCGTCTTCTTCTGCATCGCCCGTACGGTGCGGAGCGACCGCGGCGGCTTCCACGTTCCTCACACGGTGCAGTCGATCGGCATGGGCTGCGAGCTCCGCCACGCGCGCGAGGTCGTCTACGCCGACGGCATCGACCTCGACAGCGCCGACGCGTCGACGCCCGTCGGCGTGACGTGCCGCCTCTGCGAGCACATGGACTGCGAGCAGCGCGCGTTCCCGTCGCTGCAGCACCCGCTCACGATCGACGAGAACCTCCGCGGCGTGAGCTTCTACTCCCCGGCCGAGGTGCGCCGGCTCCCCGTGAAGTAGACGGGCTCACACCCCATCAGCGACGTCGAACGAGCGCCTCGACCGCGACGGTCGCAGCGAAGACGAGCACGGCGAACGCCATGCGGACGACGGAGTCCCAACCATCGTCCCGCGAGCTCGCGTTCATGCACTCAATCTGGTGTCATGACGCCGCGCGTCAAGGGGTGAGGCGCCTTTTACGTCGACGGAGCGACTTCCACCCCACGAGCGATGGAACTTCGATACGAACGAGGGTGTCGACTCCGAACCGCGCGCGGAGGACTTTGCTTGGACCGCGCTGCGCCGGGAACGAACGCGCATGAACGGCGAGCCGCTCGAGGCCCAACTCGCGCCGGGCACCATGGTCGGCGGGTACTGCGTCGAGCACCGCCTCGGCGGCGGCGGCGTCGGCACGGTGTACGCGGCCGAAGAGCCGACGATCAAGAAGCGCGTCGCGATCAAGGTGCTGCGCCGCGTGTTCGTCGACGATCCGGCGAGCGCCGCCCGCTTCGAGCGCGAGGCGCGCGCCGCCAACGCGATCCGCCACCCGGGCATCCTCGACGTGCTCGGCCTCGGTCACCTCGAGGACGGTCGGCCGTACCTCGTCATGAACCTGCTCGAGGGTCGCTCGCTGCGCGACGAGCTCTCCGCGCGCGTTCGGTTGCCAGCCGACGAGGCGTGGAGCCTCGCGCGCGAGATCGCCGAGGCGCTCGGCGCCGCGCACGCCGGCGGCGTCGTGCACCGGGATCTCAAGCCCGACAACGTCTTCCTCGAGCGCTTCGGCGCGCGCGCGCCGCGTCCGCGCGTGCTCGACTTTGGCATCGCGAAGGTCACGTCGACCGACGACGGCGAGGCCCTCGCGAAGCTCACGCAGACCGGCGTCCCGATCGGCACGCCGGCGTACATGGCGCCCGAGCAGTGGTGGTGTCACCCGGTCACGCCCGCGACCGACCAGTACTGCTTCGGCGTGCTCCTGTTCGAGATGCTCACGGGCCGGCTTCCGTTCGCGTCGTCGAGCTTCGTCGAGCTCTTGCAGAAGCACCTGCACGAGCAGCCGCCCACGCTGGCCGAGGCCGGCGCCGACGTTGGGCCCGCCGTCGAGGCGCTCGTCGCGCGCGCGCTCGGGAAGGCGCCCGAGGATCGCTTCGCGTCGATGTCGGATCTCGTCGCGGCAGGCGACGAGGCGTTCGGCGCGCCGGTGGGATCGAGCGAGCCGGGCGCCGAGCTCGCGCCACGGGGGTCACCGCGGAGCGCGACCGATGGACCGGCGGACGGCGAGATCGCGACGACCGTCGCCGCCCCGTCGGCCAAGTCGACGACGCTGCCCACCGCGGCCGGCGCTGCGGCCGCGCCGCTCGCGCGCTTCTTCGCGATCCACGTCGCCGTCGTCGTCGCCGCCGTGCTCGGCGTCATCGGGATGGGGTACGCGGGCGAGGCGAAGCGCGATCCCGTCGAGTGGTTCCGCCTCGGCGGCTTCGCGCAGTTCGGCACGCTCGCGTCGGGGGTGCTGTGCGCCGTCTTGCTCGGCGTGTTCGCGCGGCGGCGCGCGCGCTCGGGCAACGTCCACCGCGGCGCGTTCCTCGTCGCGATGCTCCCCGGCATCGGGGGCACCTTCGGCACGTACACGGGGTGGCGCATGGTGCTCACCGTGGTGCCGACGCGCTCGATCAACAGCCTCTCCATCCTGAACGAGGGCATGTACGAGGCGAACGCCGATCGCTTCCTCGGCTTCTCGATCTCGATGGCGCTGTGCGTGTCGCTCGCCGCGCTGCCGGGCGTGTCGGGCCTCGCCAACCCGACGCGCACGCTCGTGACGGCGCTCGGGATCGGCCGGCGCGAGGCGCTGCTCGCGGCCGCCGGCCTCGGCGCGCTCGCAGTCGCCGCGCTCGTCCTCGGCGCGCCCGCGGCGACGCTCGTGGCCTCGGTCGCGGCCGCCGTCGCGCTCGTCAGCGTGCTGCTGCCGACGCTCCACGCCGACACGGCCGCGCGCGACGAGATCGAGCGCGCGCTCGCGGGCCTCCTCGCCGTCGGCCTCGCCACGGCGGTCGCGTTCACGCGCATCGAGGCGCGCGAGGCCGTGCTCTGGCACGAGCAGCCGACGCGCGCCGCGCGCGTGGCCGAGATCCTCGCGGCGCAGAGCGAGCGCGACGCGACGACCGCCTTCGCCATCGCGTCGCTCGCCGTGGTGGGCCTGCTCGAGGCGCTGCGCTTGAGCCGCATCTGGCAGCGGCGCGGCGCGCTGCGACCGACCCTGGGCACCGCGCTCCTCGGCCTGCTCGTCGCGGCCGCCGTGACGCTCGACGTGACGGTGCACGGGCGCTTCATCGGCACGCGCGACGAGCTCCGCGCGGCGATCGCCGGCGAGTTCGCCGTGTTCGCGCGGCTCGATCCGCCTCGCGCCGACGCGCTCGATCTCGCGAGCTACCCGACGCACCGCGCGACCGCGCTCCAGGTCACGCGCGACGCCGTCGCGATCGACGCGAAGGGCGTGGCGAAGCTCGCGGCGCTGGAGTCCGCCGAGGGCCGCGCGCGGGTCTCGCAGGATCTCGCGCGGGCGCTCGCGCAGGCCGCCGTCGATCGACCCGCGACCGACGACGGCAGCTGGGACGCGAAGCAGGACGTCGACCTCTCGCTCTGCGTCGACGCCGACGTGCCGCTCGGCACCGTCGAGACGCTGCTCCGCATCGCGCGCGGCGCCGGCGCTCGGCACGTCGATCTGCTGCTCTCGCGCGGGCCGACGCCGATGATCCCGCTGCGCGCGCCGCCGGAGACGCAGATCGTCATCCCGCGCGATTTCGTCGCGCTGCCCATCTTGCTCGGTGACGACGGGCTCACGCTCGACGCGCGCGCCGGCGCGAAGTACGCGGACGTCGTGACCGCGCTCGTGCACGACGCGTCGCCGGGCAAGCCCGTCCACGTGAACGTCCCACGCGAGGCGGCGGCGCGCGCGCCTGCGCCGGGAGCTCCTTGACGGCGTCGAACGCACCGGCGCCTCCGTCGACTTCTTCGCGAGGGCTGCTCGGGGTGCTCCGCATCCAGCCGGGCGAGGGCCGTACGGTGCTGCCCGCGCTCGCGTACGTGTTCCTGGCCATCGGCGCGCTGCTCATCGCGAACATCGCCGCCGACTCGCTGTTCGTGACGACGTTCTCGCTCGGCACGCTGTCGCGGTTCTTGATCGTGTCGTCGGTCGTGCGCGTGTTCGTCGCGATCGGCTACGCGTGGCTCGCGACGCGCGCGGCCGGGCCGAAGCTCGACGCGGCGGTGCTCGCGCTCACGGCGGCGTCCGCGGCGGCGAGCGGCCTCCTCGCGCGCGCGCCGAGCGACGCGGTCGTCTACGGCATCGCCGTCGCGCAGCTCCTGTTCCCGCCGCTGCTCCCGCTCATCGCGAGCAACGCGGCGATGAGCTGCTTCCACACGCGTCAAGCGAAGCGGCTGCTCCCGCTCGTCGCCGCGGCGGGCACGCTCGGCTCGATCACGGTCGGCGGCCTCGCGCGCGGGCTCGCGACGTGGCTCGGCACGCCGGCGCTCCTGCACGTGGCCGCGATCATGTGCGCGCTCGCGCTCCCTTTCCCGGCCATCCTCGCGGCGCGCGCGCGCGAGGCGGGGAGCGACGACGTGCCCGCCGCCGCGAAGCCAGGCGCGCGCCCGCCCGCGCCGCCGAGCCTCTTCTCGACCATCGGCGAGAGCCTGAAGGACGTGCGCGACGTCGGCGTCGTGCGCGTCGTCATCGGCAACGCCGTGCTCAGCGCCGCGTCGGTGAGCCTCGTCCAGTTCGCGTTCAAGGCCGCGCTCAAGGCGCACTACGGGCGCGACGAGATGGCCGGGTTCATCGGCACGTTCTCGACCTTCTCCGAGGCGGTGGTCCTCGTCGCGCAGGTGTTCTTGACGAGCCGCTTCATCGCGCGGTTCGGCGTGCGCGTGAGCCTCGAGAGCGTGCCCGCGGCGCTCGCCGCGTTCGGCCCCGTGCTCGCGCTCGTGCCCGGCGTCTCCGCGGCGACGGGGGCGCGGTTCGCGAACGACGTCTGCCGCTTCACGCTCGGCGGTCCGACGAGCGATCTCTTGCTCACGCCCGCGGCGCCGACCGTCCGCACGCGCGCGAAGGTGTTCGTGAAGGGGCTCGCGCAGCCGCTCGGCGGCACCCTGGCGGGCGTCGCGCTCGGCGTCTTCGGCGAGGCGGGTCCGCAGCCGCTCGCGATGGGCGCGCTCTGCGTCGTGACCGGCCTCGTCGGCGTCGCCCTCACGCGTGAGGCCAAGCGCGCGTACACGGGCGCGCTCGCGAAGGCGCTCGGCGAAGGGCGCGTGCTCTC
>DASYCF010000114.1:0-6500 GCA_036500365.1 Byssovorax sp. | reverse complement strand
ACTCCAGCCGGTTCGGCGTGCCGGCGACGGCGTAGTTCAGGCGATCCGCGTGGTGGTACTCGATCATCTTGCGCGTCCGCTGCTTGAAGTTCGTCGCGGCGACGACGCCGAGGTACGCGCTCGGCGAGAGGCGCGCGCGCTTCGTCTCGCCTGCGGGATCGCGCGCGACGACGGAGAACATCGGGATGCGATCGCCCTCGGACAGGCTCGGGAGCACGATCTTCGCCTTCCAACCCTCGGCGTACTCGGGCATCACGAGGCGGATCGCGTCGTCGCGACGGCGATAGCAGCCCGCCGCGTCGAGCACGTCCGTGATGTCCTCGAGCAGCGCCTCGACGCCGATCGCGTCGGCCAGCATGCGCGAGAGGTCGAGCGTCTCCGACGACGAGTCGCGCTCGGGCGTGAACAACCCGAGCACGCGCTTCGGTCCGAGCGCCTTCGCAGCGAGCGCCGCGACGACGCTCGAGTCGATGCCGCCCGAGATGCCGACGACGACGCCGTGCCGCTTCAGCGTGCCGGTGACCGTCGACTTGATCCACGCCGCGATGCGGTTCGAAACCTCGGCCACGTCGATGTCGAGCGCGGCGGCCGTCAGCTTGTCCTTCGCCATCCTGAAATTCACCTCTTCGAAGAGTAAGTGCCGCGCTCGGCGGCCTCCGTCGACCTCGGCCACGCGTCGCGCGTCGCGCCGCGCGGCGAGGAGGCCGCTGCGGGGACGGCCGCGCGATCGCGCCCGCCGCTCAGGTCTCCGTACCCGGCGATGCGGTCGACGTGGCGCCCGTCGCCGCTCGCGACGAACGGGTCCTCGGCGCGCGCGACCTCGACCCGGGGGTCGACGTGCCGCGAGAACTCTACACAGGGTGCGCTCGCGCGCGGCACGCACACGTCGAGCCACTCCTGGAAGGGCGCGCCCACGCGGGGAGCCTAACGCGGAAACCGTCGGGCGAGCGCGGTTCGATGAAAAAAAACATGCATGAGAGAGAAAAAAAAGTAACATCACGCGCACGAAGATAGGCCCTTCAATCGCGGGTGGTCGCCGGATTCAGGTGGGGATCGGGATCGCTGAACAACCAAGATGCTTGAGCCGTGCGTCGACACAAAAAAACGTGCCACGCGCCCGGGGCGCCACGCGGCAGCCTCGCGTGACATGATCACCCCGAACGTGCGCGGCGAGCGGAGCGCGACTATGGGGCTGCTGTCGAGGGACGCGTGACGACGCTGAGCAAGAGGATCGCCGCTCCGTTCGTGGAATTTTGGGCGGGGCTCGTGACGGCGACCACCGCGTCGTGGGTCGCCGCAGCTTGCATGTGCGCGCTCGAGCTCGCGGCGTGCTGCATCTACTTCAACACGCGACGGCTCGCGCAGCTCGATCCGCGTTGGCTCATGCAGAGCGCGCACGACGAGTACCTGCCCCTGTCGCTCAACCTCCTTCGACTCAGGCAAAGCAAGCTCGAGGGCGTGCACGTCGCGTATTTCGGCGCGTCGCAGGCGACCCGGGCGCTGTTCGACACGGACGACGGCAAGCTCAGCGACGTGCTCACCGCCGAGGCCGGGATCCCTGCGCATTTCCACTCGCTCTCCGCCAACAACGAGCGCTACGAAGACATCCTCGGCGCCACCGACCAGCTCCCGCCGAGCTTCCGCGGGATCGTCGTCGCGATGGTGACGGACACCCATGACGACTACGGCAGGTACAAGACCGCCGAGGCGCTCGCCCGGGCGCGCGAGCACATCGCGTTCGCCAGCGCGCCGTCGCTCCAGCCGATCTGGAACTTGAGCAACTACCACCCGCGGAACACGGGCATCTTCTTCCTCGACCACCTCGGCTTCTTCGCCGCGCGGCGCGAGGTCGGCGCCCGCCTCGGCCCGATCGCTCGCGTCCTGCGGAGCCAGGGCCAGATCGACTGGGACAAGCGTCAGAAGGGCGAGCAGGAGCTCGAGGAAGAGCGCGATCTCCTCGACGAGCCCGGCCCGAACCGCGCGAAGCGCCGGGCGCAGATGCGCGCGCCGCTGCTCTGGCGGAGCGCCCGCGTGCTCGACGCGCTCATCGACAACATGTCCGCGCGCGGCATCGAGCTCGTCATCCTCGACGCGCCGATCCTGCCCCTCCGCGCAGAGGTGTACGAGCAGCGCATCACGCGCTACCACCACGATCTCGAGCAGCTCGCGCAGACGCGCGGCATCCGCTTCTGGGACTTCGACGATCAGCTCGATCTCCGCGACGCCGACTTCCAAGACAAGGTGCACCTCGCCACCCCGATGAAGCGCCGCAAGTTCGAGACGCTGCTCATGCGAAACCTCGGCGCCGTGATCCGAGAAGATTTCTCCGGTCCGGACGAGCACGCGGCCACGCACCCGTCGTCGGTCGAGACCGCGGGCGAGGCGCGACACGACACGGACGCGCAGACCGAGTAAGGGAGCGAGCCGGGAATGAGCACGCGGATGACCACGCGCGAACGGCTCGCGCGGCCCGGGGACCACGGCGGCCTCCTCGGAGGGGCGCGCCGATGATCACGAGCATCTGGACGTGGTTCGCGGTCATCTGGGTCCTGACGTTCTATTGGCTCCTGCCCCGCTACCGCGATCTGATCCTCGCCACGGCGTCGGCGGCGCTGATCACGATCCTCGACTGGCGCAGCACCGTCGCCGTCTCGATCATCGGGCTCGCCGCGTTCCTCGTCGGACGGCGCGCGACCACGCTGAAGAAGTGGCAGGTCGGCCTCTTCGTCGTCGGCGCGATCGGGTTCTTGATCTACTTCAAGTACGTCCCCGGCTTCCTCGCGAAGGGAGCCGCGGCGGAGACGGGCGGCGGCGCCGGCCTCGCGCAGGCCGCCGGGATGGCAGCCGATCCGGCGAAGGAGACGGGACCGCTCATCCCGCTCGGCACCTCGTACTTCACGTTCCGGCTCATCGCCTACGTGGTCGACGCGCGCAGGAAGCAGAACCCGCCGCACACGCTGCCGATGTTCCTCGGCTACCTGTTCTTCTTCCCGATGTTCCCCGCCGGGCCCATCGAGCGGTTCGAGGACTACGCCGCGAACCGCTCGTCGACGCTCACGGGCATGCACATCGCGCAGGGCGGCTCGCGCATCGTCTACGGGCTGATCAAGAAGTTCGTCATCGTCGACATGCTCCTCGCGCAGCGCGCGAACAAGCCGGGGCTGAGCCTGTGGGACGCGATCCCGCTCTTCAAGGCGCCCTACCCCGTCGAGCAGCTCCTGCGCCTGCCGAAGACGAACCCGCTCTTCGTCTGGCAGTTCGTGATCCACCAGTTCACGACCTGGTACCTCGATCTGTCCGCGTACTCGGACCTCGCGATCGGCGGGGCGATGTTCTTCGGCATCCGGCTCGTCGAGAACTTCGAGTGGCCGATGCTCGCGTCCGACCCGACGCAGTTCTGGAAGCGCTTCCACATGTCGCTCTCGGGCTGGTGTCAGCGCTACATCTACCTGCCCGTCATGGGCCGCACGCGGAACCCGTACGTCGCCGTCTACGCGACCATGATGATCATGGGCCTCTGGCACAGCGCCAGCGTGAACTACCTCGCCTGGGGCGCCTACCACGCGACGGTGCTCTCGATCCACCTCACGTGGAACCGCATCAAGCGCGCGAAGAAGTGGAAGATGAAGAGCCGGGTCTGGAACTTCGCGAGCACCATCATGACCGTCCTCGCTATCAGCGCGTGCGCGGTCTTCCCGTCGACCTCGGCCCAAGGTATCGGCGCAGCGTTCAAGCTGATGGGTATGCTCGTGGGGATCCACGGGTAGCCTGAATTCGATCGACACCAAGACCGAGGGACCATGCCGACCGCGCTCACCGCAGACACGCTGCTCAAGTACCTCACCGACGAGCTCGGCATCGACGAGGAGATCGACGAGACGTCGAAGCTCTTCAGCACGTCGCTCATCGACTCGTTCCAGATGATGATGCTCGTCGAGCACGTCGAGAAGACGTGCGGCTTCCGCGTGCCGCCGGACGACATCACGCTCGAGAACCTCGACTCGGTCGAGCGCATCCTGCGCTACACCGGCGAGCGCGCCGCGGCCAAGTAGCCGTCACGCGTCGGGCGTCGCAAGCGCGAAGCAGACCGAGCGAAGCGAGGTCGGGGTGTAGGGCCGCCTGCGGCCCATCGTCACCAGGGCGCGTTGGCGGCGCGCTCGAGCAGGTCGCCGTCGAGCCCGCAGTCGACGCAGACGATGAACACGGCGGGCTTCACGCTGAGGAACGGGTTGCCCGCCCTGCGCCTCTCTGCGAGGTCGCCGCCGCAGCACGGGCACCTCACCGCCCGTTCGCTCGACACGGCTCCGCCGTCGTCGCTGTCCCTGCTCGGCGCCTCGCTGTCTGCTGCGGGCTGGCTCATGCCCAAATCGTGACACGCCTCGTTTCCGCATGCGAGAGGCGTGTCGCTCCGATCTGCCGTCGGGCGGCGGCCGACCGACGAGGGCCGCTGCCCGAGCGAAGAGCGATGGCTTTGGAGACCGTCGCCCTCGTCGAGGGCTGTTCAGTGGGGGATCAGGCCGCCGAAGTAGGCGCCGGCGGCCAACGCGCCGAGGACCGCGACGAGGAGCAGCGCCTTGACCGCGCCGCCCGACTTGGGCGCAGCGGGTGCGATCGAGTCGTCGCGCTTGGCGAAGGCCTGAACGTTCGCGGAGGGTGCCACCGACAGGGGCCGGCGGACCGGCTGTGCGGGCCCGGGCGGCGCCGACGACGCCGCGCGCGGCTCCGGCGGAGGCGAGCTCGGGTCGTCGTCCTCGAGCGCGGCGAGGTTGCCCTCCTCGAACGCGCCGGACGGGAGCGAGTTGCGAACGACGTCGCTCTGCTTCGCGTTCGAGACGCTCACTTCGTCGGCCCATTTGCCGATGTCCTCGAAGCCGGCGAGCTTGAGCGGGTCGTCGGTCTTGGGCGCCGCTGGCGCCGCGCCGCCCGCCTTGTCCTCTTGCAGCGACGTGAACTCGAGCAGCGCCTCTTCGATCAGCTTGTCGATGATCGAGGCCTTGTCGGGCTGCGCCTTCTTGCGGAGGAGCATCGCGCCGCGCACGTACTCGGAGACGTCGTACGCGCTGACCGGTCGGCCGAACTTGTAGAGGAACGCGGTGAGATCGCGGCCGAGATCGCGCGCGGACCCGTAGCGCCTGTCGCTGTCGCGGGCGAGCGCGCGCGCGAGCACGCGGTCGAGCTCCTTCGGCACGTCCTTGTTGATGGACGAGAGCGGCGGGATGACCGCCTCTTGCACCATCTTCACCGTGGCGAAGTCGGTGTCGCCGAGGAAGAGGCGCTTCCCCGACAGCATCTCCCAGAGGATGATGCCGACCGCGAAGATGTCGGTCCGGTGATCGACCTCGGCGCCGTGCGCCGCCTCCGGCGAGAGGTAGCTGAACTTGCCCTTGATGATGCCGGCCTCGCTCTTCTCGAGCTGGCTCGTCGCCTTCGCGAGGCCGAAGTCGACGATCTTCACCTCGCCGTACTTCGTGATGAGCACGTTCGGCGGCGACATGTCGCGGTGCACGACGTGGAGCGCGGTGCCGTCGGAGCCCTTGAGCTCGTGCGCGTACGTGAGGCCCTCGCAGATGCGCGCGGCGATGAAGCACGCGCACTCGACGGGCAATGGCTTGCCGCTCTTGCGCGAGTACTCGATGACGGCCTTCAAATCGGCGCCGTCGACGTACTCCATCACGATGAAGTAGGCGTTGTCGCCGACGCCGATGTCGAAGACCTGCGCGACGTTCGAGTGCGAGAGGTGGGCCGAGAGGCGCGCCTCGTCGAGGAACATCGCGATGAACCGCTTCTTCTCGGAGAGGTGCGGGAGGACGCGCTTGATCGCGACCTGCTTCTTGAAACCTTCGATGCCGGCGCTCTCGGCGAGGAACACCTCGGCCATGCCGCCGGAGGCGAGCCGCTCGATCACGCGGTATCGCTGCTGCTGAGCTTCCGTCATCCTGTCGCCTCGTCGCCCTCACGTCGGGCGCGGCGCCACTCTATCACGCGCGCGCGAGCCCTCGGGAAGCGGTGAGGTCAGCGGAGCCGCTGGCCGGGTCGATGCGTCGCCGGGCGGGTGGGCGGCGCGCTCTCGGTCGCGCGATAGAGGGGATTGGTGAGCGTGACCTCGGTGTAGGTCGACACCTCGTCGATCGGTCCCTCGCCGAGGTCGACGCCCTCGAAGCCGCGGGCGATCGCGGCGGCCTCCGGCGTGAACTGAGACCACTCGCTCGGCGGCGCGTCGTAGGCGACGTCGGGCCGTGGCACGAAGTGCTCGACCGACAGCTGCGCGGTCGACTCGCCGGGGTCCTCGAAGCTCGGGAGCGGCTCGACCTGCGCCGCGGCGATGCGCGGCGGGAGGTTGGGCGGCGGGAGCGGCGCGCGCGCGACGGGCGGCGGCGTCAGCGGCGGGAGCGCGCTCGGGCGCTGCGCGACGGCGCGCGGAGGCGGGTGCACGCGCGGCAGCGACGCCTCGGGCGCGCGCGCGCGACGCCGCTCCTCGACCCACACGATGGCGGGCGTCT
>DASYCF010000113.1:0-4590 GCA_036500365.1 Byssovorax sp. | reverse complement strand
GGGCGAGGGCGTCGCGCCCGAGCTCGCGGGACGCCTCGGCGAGCCGTTCTTGACGACGAAGGAGCCGGGCGAGGGGATGGGCCTCGGCCTCTTCCTCGTGCGCGCGCTCATCGAGCCCATCGGCGGCCGGCTCGAGGTCGCGCCGCGCTCGCCCGCCGGCACCCGCGTGACGCTGCACCTGGCCCCGCGATGACGAAGGACGCGCACGGCGCCGAGGCGACCGAGCCGTCGCTGCTGCTCGTCGACGACGACGCGTCGTTCCGGGCGGCGCTCGGCGCGGCGCTCGCGCGGCGCGGCTTCGGGGTGACGCTCGCCGCGAGCGCGGAGGAGGGCGAGGCGCGCGCCAAGGAGCAGGTCTTCGAGTACGCGCTCGTCGACGTGCGCATGCCCGGCGCGAGCGGCATCGATCTCGTGTCGCGCCTGCGGGCGCTCGACGACGGCACGCGCGTCGTCGTGCTCACCGGCTACGGCACGATCGCGAACGCCATCGACGCGATGCGCGCGGGCGCGTTCGACTACCTCGTGAAGCCGGCCGACGCCGGGCAGTGCGAGCGCGCGCTCCTCGGCCGCAAGGACGACGCCGCGCCCCCCGAGCACCTGCCGAGCGCGCCGCGCGTCGAGTACGAGTACCTCGCGCGCGTGCTCTCCGACTGCGGCGGCAACATCTCCGAGGCCGCGCGCCGCCTCCGCATGCACCGCCGGAGCCTCCAGCGAAAGCTCGCGAAGGTGCCCCCGCAGTGAGCTATTGCACCGTCGAGTTGGTGATCGTCGGCGGGTCGTTCGACATGTAGAAGATGCCCGGCATGCTCTCGAAGCCGTCGCTCGGGTTGTTCTCGAGGTCGGAGTCGGTGATCGTCATGTCGCCGCTGCCGTCGTTCGACACGTAGAAGATCGCGCCGCCGCCCTCGTTCGCGTGGTTGTTCGTCATCGAGACGCCGCAGAGCGAGAGCGTGTAGGTGTTGCCGTCGTTGTAGATCGCGCCGCCGGAGCCGCCGCCGGGCGTGCCGGACGCGGCGGGGTTCGCGCCGTTTCCGATCGCGTCGTTGTACGAGAACAGGCTGTTGATGACGGTGTACGAGACGTCGATGCTGCTCAGCGCGCCGCCGTTCGAGCACGCGCCGCCGTAGCCCATCGCGCCGCCGAACGTGCTGCCGACGACGTAGACCGGGAGGCCGTTGTACTGGCTCAAGACGCGCACGCCGGCGCCGCCGAGGTCGGGCCCGGTGGGATCGCACGCGCCGTGAAAGAAGCGCGAGTCGATGATCTTGAAGCGACCGCCGCGCACGAGGATCGCGCCGCCGCCGCCGCCCTCCTCCTCGGAGCCGGTGCTGTTGCCGTCGACGAAGGTGATGTGCTGCACGGTGAGCTCGGGCGTCGCCTGGTTCTGGCACATGGCCGACGTCCACACCTGAGCTTGATCGCACGTGTCTTGATAGAGGATGCGCACGGTGCCGCCGCCGCTCAGGGTGACCTTGTTGCCGCCGTCGATGACGATCTTCGGGCCCTTGTCGTTGAAGACCTTCGCGGTCTGCGTGAGCGTGATCGTGATCGGATCGGGCCCGCAGTCGAACGTGATGACGCCGCCGTTCGCGACCGCCTGGACGACCGCGTCCGACGTGCAGCTCGCCGGCGTGCCGTCGCCGACGACGGTCGTCGGGTTCGACACGTCCTCGTCGGCCGCGTCGGCCGGCACGTCGCAGTGACCGTCGGGGTTGCCCGCGGGCGGGCCGTCGTCGGGGTTCGTGTTCGGGTCGCCGCCGTTGCCGCCGCTCGTCGACGTGCTCGCGCCCGTGCCCGTCGTCGCGCCGGGACCCGACGTCGCCCCGGGACCCGACGTCGCGCCGGGGCCCGCGGTCGCGCCGGCGCCCGAGCCGTCCGTCGCGTTGTTGCCGCTGTCGGAGCCGCTGCAAGCGACGAGCGCGAGCGACGTGGCGGCGATCGCGAGGGCGAGCGCGGCGCGCGTCCGGCGGGCGAGGACATCGGCGTTGGGCGCTGCGATCGAGCTCGGCATGAAGGCCTCCTCCCGACACGATACGGGAATCGCCCGACCCGCGGAAGCCGCGACGTCAGCGCATCACGAGGCGCACGCGCACCACCTCGCGCGAGCCGACGCGGTGCGTGAGGTAGCGCTCGTAGCGCCTCACGCCGGGGGCGCGCGCCACGACCGCGATCGAGCCCGGCAGCTCGGGCAGCGCGAACACGATCTCGCCCGACCCGCGCGCGTACACGACGTCTGCCTCGCCGGTCGCGTGCTCGGAGAGATCGATCGTCGCCTCGACGAGGCCGAGCACGTCGTCGCCGTCGTCGCGGCGGAGCGCGTAGTCGCCGCGCCCGAACACGAGCACGCGGGCCCGCACGAGCTCGAGCGGGCGACCGACGACGGCGGCAGAGAACGTGAGCGCCGCGGCCTCGAGCTCTGCGACGCGCGCGTCGACGATCGCGTAGCGGCCGCGTGGCGCGAGGTCGAAGCGCGTCCGCGGCGCGGCGAGGAGCGACGCACGCAGCGCGGCGGCGTCGTCCGGCGCGATCACCTCACGCGCGATCACCGCGGGGAGCGCGCGCCCCGCGTACGGCTCCGAGAAGCGCGCGCCGTCGATCGCGATCACGGGAAGAACCACCCCGCGAGCGAGAGCCGCGCGCCGCGCGTCACCTCGCGCACCTGGTGCAACGAGCGCGGCGAGACCTCGAACAGCAGGGCCCGATTCGCGCGCGGCGCGACGCGCGTCGACGGGCGCGCGCGCACGACCTCGCCGTCCTCGAGATCGCACGCGAAGAGCTCGAGCTCGCCCCCCTCGAGATCGCGCGCGTCGACGTAGTGCGCGAGCGCGATCGCGCGGCCACGCTCGGCGGCGTCGTGATCGGCGTGCGGCAAGAGGTAGTGCCCGGGCAGGTACACGTACGCGCGGACCTCGGCGCGCGTGACGCGCGAGCCCGTGATCGCGCCGATCGCGTCGAGCACGTCGGGCCGCTCGAGGTCCGCCGCGTAGCCGCGAAGCGCCGCGCTCGCGAGGTCCTTCGACGACGCCATGAAGCTGAAGATCTCGTCGTGGAGCTCCTCGGCCGGCTCGTCGTCGAACGCGTCGACGAGCTCACGGAGGCGCGCCTTGCGGGCGAACGAGTCGACGACGACGTGCGGAAACGGCGCCGCGGACGCGTACGCCGCGGCGAGCGCGACCGTGTCCCAGTCCGCGGGGTCGACGCAGCGACCTGGCACCATCACTGCGCGAGCATAGCGGACGCGCAAACGCCTTCATTCGTCGTTCCTCGTCACGGTCGTCCGGCTCTCCCATCGAAGAGAGCAGCGGATAGACGATGTGCGCGTGCCCGTCGGGGGGCGCCGGCATGCGAAGGCCGGGCGGCGCCCCCTCGTGGAGGCCGACGTCGTACACGGCGACGGCGTTCGGGTGGTTGATGCGCGCCGCGGCGCGCGCCTCGCGCATCGCCCGCTCGGCGAACTCGGGCGCGCTCGCTCCGCCCGCGGACGCGACCCTCAGCGCGACGCGGCGATCGAGCTGCTCGTCGACCGCGGCGAAGACCTGCCCCATGCCGCCCGCCCCGAGGATCGCCTCGACGCGGTAGCGGCCGAGCACGTCCCCGGGCTGGACCATCCGCGCATCCTACGTCGGCGCGGCGCGCCGCGTGCCGCGCCCCGTGGCGAGCGCCGTTTCCCCTGAGCGCCTGACGCCGCGTCGCGCGGCGGCGCGTCATCGAACGCTGCGATGGCAGCCGCCGAGCGTGAGCTGAACCGTGGGAGCGGGTGCCGGGCGTGCGCCCGGCCCGCCATCGCCGAATGCGACGTTGTTGCCGCATGTGCTTGCGCAGGAGGTGAGAAGAGGCGGGGAGTGAAGAGAGAGAGAGAAGCGGGAGCGGGAGCGGGAGCGCGCGGGGGCCCCTCACGCGTCCGTCCCTCCGGACCGGACCCTGGTCACCGTCGTCCACCGTCATCCACCTCGCCAACACCCACCCTCTCTTGACTCCGATCCGGCTCAAGTGGCCTCCCCGTCAACCCATGGCAACAGCGGGCCGCGCGAACGCGCGGCATCGACCACCCCTCCAACCCACCAGCGTCCAGCAGGACGCGCGCGACGAGCCGCCGGCCGCGCCTCACCTCGTGCACCCCGTCGACCCACCTCGTGCACCCGTCGACCCACCGCGAGGGACGACGAGTTCGGCTTGACACGGAGCGCGAATGGAATATTTATTCCACATGCCCGGCCGCGCGACGCTCGAGGCTCCGCGTCCGCTCGCTCCGCGCGCTTCGGCTCCTCGCGGGGCTCCGGCGCGCGATCGCATCCTCGCTGCCGCCCTCTCGCTCTTCGCCGAGTACGGCGTTCATGGAACGACGATTCCACTCGTGATGGAGCGCGCGGGCGTAGGCGGCGGGTCGCTCTACCGCGTGTTTCCGAGCAAGGAGGCGCTCGTCAACGCGGCCTTCCGCGACGCCAAGCGGCGGCTGGAGGCGGCGCTCGTCGACGGGCTCGTCCTCGACGCGGCGCCGCGCGCCCTGTTCGACGACTTCTGGGCGCGGCTCACGGCGTTCGCGCGGCGCGAGCCGGTCGCGTTCCGCTTCCTCGAGCTCCAGGACCACGT
>DASYCF010000112.1:0-3289 GCA_036500365.1 Byssovorax sp. | reverse complement strand
TTCTTCAAGGGCGTCGGCCGCGCGCTCTCCGCGCCGTCGGTCGAGCCGCACGCGAACGGCGTCGATCCCGATCGGCCGCTGCGCGTCGGGTACATGTCGGCGATCACCGCTCCTCGACGCGAAGGCGTACACGGCAGAGCTCGAGGCCGCCTATCGCCGCATGTGGCGCCGCCACTGCGCCGACGCCGCATCGGCAGGCCGCGCGCGCGAAGCCTGAGTTGGGTTTTTCACTCACAGGTCGGCGCAGGAGTCGCCACGAGGGGTGCTCACCATGTCGTCACAGCCTGACCGCCCGAACGTCGTCGTTCGTCTGACGTCCTCGTCGGCGCCATCGAGTGAAGCTCCGGCGCCGCTCGCGTTCGTCCGCTGGCGGCTGATCTCCCCGGACGTCCCGCGCCAAGCGGACGACGCGCGAGACGTCGACGAGCCCGCGCCCGACCGGGAGTCGCGATGACCGCGGCGCGCCCGCTCGAGCGCACGACCCGCGGCGCGTGCGCCGTCCGCGAGGTATCCGCCGGGGATCTGCGCACGGTGGTCGCGCTCGCGCGGCGCATGCACGCCGAGAGCGCGTTTGCCTTCCTCGCGTTCGACGTCGGGAGCGTGACCTCCGGCTTCGAGGCCGTCGTCGGTCGCGAGGATCACTTCGGCGCGGTCGCCGAGCGCGGCGCGCGCGTCGTCGGCTTCATCGCCGGACGCCTCGCGCATTACCCGTTCTCGCGTGAGATCCTCGCGTCCGACCTCGCGTTCTACGTCGCGCCCGAGGCGCGCGCGTCGACCGCGGCCGTTCGGCTCGTGCGCGCGCTCTGGACATGGGCCGAGTCGAAGGGAGCGCGCGAGCTGTCGCTCGCATCGTCGAGCGGCGTCGAGGTCGAACGACTCGAGCAGTTCTACGGTCGCCTCGGCCTCGCCAAGATGGGCTCGATCCACCGCGTCCGACTTCATTGAAGGGGAGATGAACGATGATCGCAGAAGCAGCCGCCCCGCACGGCCGTCGACGGCTCCACGTGGGCGGCCGCGTCCGCGTCGCCGGGTGGGAGGTGCTCGACGCGAACGACGGCGTGCATGTCGACCACGTCGGCGACGCGGGCAACCTCTCCCGCTTCGAGGACGGCACGTTCTCCGACCTCTACGCGTCTCACGTTCTCGAGCACTTCGACTACAAGGAGACGCTCGGCCGCACGCTCTTCGAATGGCGGCGCGTCCTCGCGCCGGGCGGCACGCTGCACCTGAGCGTCCCCGACCTCACGGCGTGTTGCCGTCTGTTCCTGGATCCGCGGCTCGGCACGGACGAGCGCTTCTCGGTGATGCGCATCCTCTACGGCGGCCACGCCGATCAGCACGACTATCACCTCGTCGGCTTCGACGAGGACATGCTCGGCGTGTGGCTGAACCGAACCGGGTTCGTCGACGTGCGCCGCGTCGCCGATCTCGGCATCTTCAAGGACACGAGCCAGCTCGTCCTCGGCGGCGTGCCGATCAGCTTGAACGTCGTCGCGCGCGCCTCGGAGGCGAGTCCGACGGCTGTGATGACGTCGCGCGCATCCCACGAGAGCCCGCAGCGCGAGACGCCGGCGGCGTCGCCGTCGACCGCCGTCGAGTCGACACCAGAACGCATCGCGGAGATCGCGTCAGCCCTCGCGGCCGAGGGCCGAGCCGACGAGGCGCGCGCGATGTACGACGCCGCGCTTCAGCAGGTCGAGCCGCTGCTTCGCGGGCTCGGCGAGCTCCTGTTGTCCCAGGGAGCAGACCGAGACACCGCGCTCGCGCTCGTCGGCGCCGCCACGACGGTCGCGCCGCCAGCGCGCCGGCTGACGAGGCGATGGCGCCCACCTGGTTCATCCGACGGACGCCTGGAGGGCCGGAGGATCGTGTTCGCGTTCCACTCGAACCCTCTCGTGGTGCGACCGCCGACGTACTCATCGCGTCAAGTCACGGTCGGCCCGCGCGTGCCGACGAGCGCTCGCGCGGGAGCGCTCGAGTCGCTGCGGACGCGAGGTGGCGCCTACGACCTCGCCCATGCGCTCGCGCCGCTCGGTAACTTCGAGCCGGAGCTGGTCTTCGTGCTGGCGGACGCGACCCGCGCGAACCTGCCCCGGAACCTGGGCTCCGTACCCGGGAAGAAGGTCCTGCTGCTCGGTGACACTCACCACCTCGATCGCCCGCTGCAGGCGCTGCTTGCGTACGCCGCGAGCGAGCGGTTCGACGCGGTCGTGTCCGCGCACTACCGGCATCACCTCCATTTCTTCCGAGAAGCGGGCATCCCGAACGTGGCATGGCTGCCGCTGGTCGACGCGGACGAACATGCGCGCGAATTTCCTGGTGCCCCTCGCGCCGCCGAGATCGTGACCTCGGGTCAGATCGGCCGGTATCATCCAGCGAGGACGCGACTCAACGCGGCGCTCGAGCGCGACGGCCTCCCGCTTCGGCGCGTCCTCGCGCCCGCCGACGAGCTCGCGCGCGCATATGGCGGAGCCATCGCGTGCCTCAACCAGTCCCTCAACGGCGACATGAACCTGCGCGTCGCCGAGGTCCTCGCCGCTGGCGGCTGCCTCGTGATGGACCGGCTCGCGCCGCAGGCGGGGCTCGAGCTCATCCTGGAGCCCGGGCGTGAGGTGTTGCTCTACGACGACGAGCGCGGCGCGGCGTCGCTGCTCGCGGACCTCCTCCGCCGCCCGGACGAGGCGACGGCGGTCGCGCGGCGCGGCTGGGACCGCTTCCGTGGCGAGCTGTCCGCGGAGGCGCAGGCCGACCGACTCGCCCGCTTCCTCGACGAGGGCATCGTCGAAGCGCCATTCCACCTCGAGCGCGAGCTTCGATGCGTCCCTGGCTCGATTGCCGACGCCCCGCCGCTTTCGGACCGTGTGCCATTGTACGAGCACGTGCAGGAGCTGAACCGCACCGAGGCGCGCGTCTCGGTCGGCTTCACCCACGACGCCGACGCCGCGAGCGTGCTCGACCTCATCGATCTGCAGCGGACCGAGGTCATCCTGGAGGAGGGCACGACGGCGCGGCGGCTCCGTGCGATCGACCGATTCCACGAGGTCGAGCGCCAGATCACGGTCGCGTCGCCCGATGAGTTTCGCGCGCGCGCCTACGACGTCCTCGTCCCGGGCCGAGGCGGCCGGCCGGCAGAGCTCGCGTGCAGGGGGACGCGGACGTGGATCTATCCGAACTGACGCTCGCTGGCGGGCGCTACCCTCGTCGCATGGAGGTGCGACTCGCGACGCTCGCCGATCTCGACGGCGTCCTCGCGCTTCAGCGGGAGAACCACCGCGACGTGGCGGCCGAC
>DASYCF010000111.1:0-2279 GCA_036500365.1 Byssovorax sp. | reverse complement strand
CATCGCCGCGAACGACTGCCCCGCGACCGGCACGCTCTGCAAGACGCGCAACTGCACCGCGGGCAACGCCTGCGTGCCGCAGAACGCGGCGGACGGCACCACCTGCAGCGACAACGGCGGCACGACCTGCACGGGCGGCGTCTGCGGCGCCCCGGCGACGTGCACCGACGGCATGCGCGACGGCGACGAGACGGACCAGGACTGCGGCGGCTCGTGCCCCGGATGCGGGCACTACAGCAACTGCAACACCACGGCCGACTGCGCAGCGGGCTTCGAGTGCCTCATGGACGACAGGAAGCGCTGCTTCGCGGCGGCGTGCAACAACGGCATGCTCGACTCTGGCGAGTCGGCAATCGACTGCGGCGGCGCCCACCTGTGCCCGGGCTGCGCCATCGGGCAGACGTGCACGGCACCGAGCGACTGCCTCTCCGGAAACTGCGCCGTCGGGCTCTGCGCGCCCTAGCCGTAGCCGTCGCGGCCCATCAGGGCCTCGACGGGCGACGCGGCGCGCGTCCAGCGCTCGCTGAGGCTCGCGGCGATCGCGTCCAGCAGCGAGCCGGTCGTCGCGCGGTCGGTGGCCGACAAGAACACGGCGCCCTTGCGCGTGATCCGCAGCAAGCGGAGCTCACCGGCGTCGAGCCGATCGATCTTGTTGAGCACGACGATGCGCGGGATGCGCGTGAGCTCGAGCTCCTCGAGCAGCGCGTTCGTGGCCTCGATCTGCCGCTCGCGCGCGGCGTCGCTCGCGTCGACGACGTGCAGCAGGAGATCGGCGTCGGCGGCCTCTTCGAACGTGGCGCGGAACGCGGCGAACAGATCCTTCGGCAGATCGCGGATGAAGCCCACCGTGTCGGTGATGACGACCTCGCGCTCCTCCGGGAAGCGGAGGCGGCGTGAGCGCGTGTCGAGCGTCGCGAAGAGCTTGTCTTCGGCGAGCACGCCGGCGCCCGTGAGGGCGTTGAGCAGCGTGCTCTTGCCCGCGTTCGTGTAGCCGACGATCGACACCACCGGCACGTCTTGTCGCGCGCGGCGGCGCCTCCGCTGCTCGCGCTGGCGCGAGGCGCGCTTGAGCTCCGCCTCAAGGAACGTGACGCGCTCCTTCGCGCGGCGCCTGCCGATCTCGAGCTTCGTCTCGCCCGGGCCACGGCCGCCGATGCCGCCGGTCAGGCGAGACAGCGAGTCGTCCTTCAGGCCGAGGCGCGGCAGCGCGTACTTGAGCTGCGCGAGCTCGACCTGGAGCTTGCCGTCGCTCGACTCGGCGCGCTGCGCGAAGATGTCGAGGATGAGCTGCGTGCGATCGACGACCTTCAGATCGCTGTGCTTCGCGATCGCGGCGGCCTGCGACGGCGTGAGGTCGCGATCGACGATCAGCGTCTCGACGTCGAGCTCGGCCGCTCGGATGACCACGTCGTCGAGCTTGCCCTTGCCGAGCACGAGCCGCGGGTCGACGCGATCGCGGAGCTGCAGCACGCGGTCGGCGACGGCGACGCCGGCGGTGCGCGCGAGCTCGGCGAGCTCCCGCAGGCTGTCCTCGGCGTCTGCCAGCGCGCCGGCTTTGCCCTTCTCGCCGACGTGCACGAGGATCGCCCGGCCGTCCTTCGCCTCGACGGCGCGCGTGCGCGTCTGCCGCGCGAACTCGGCCTCGAGGGCGCCGATGAGCGCGCCGAAGTCGACGTCGGCGCGGCCGATCGGCAGGGGCCCGATCTGCCGATACGGCAGGCGCGCCTCCTCGGGCGTGAGCACCAGCGCGTCGCCGAACACGGCGTCGCGCGCCGCGCCGTCGTCGGCGTGGACCGGCACGTTGTAGGCGAAATGGAGCGTGCGCGGCTCGCCCTCGGGGCTGAGCTGGATGGCCGCGACGAGGTCGAGCCGCAGCCGCACGAGGTCGACGAAGTCGTCGCGCGTGAGCGGCTCGTTGTAGAGGTGCGTGTGAACGAGCCTCAGCGCGCGGAAGCGCCCGGTGGCGGCGCGCAAGCGCCCGACGTCCGGCAGCATGAGCTTGGTCGCGTCGCCCACGATGACGAACTCGACCTCGCCGGAGCGATGCACGAGCGCGCCGACCTGCCGCCTGGCCTCGCGCGACGCCTCGGCGAGCGACCGGACGAGCTCGGCCGTCGCGATCTCGGCGAGCGGGACGCGCCGCCTGTAGATGCGCTCGAGGAGCTTCGTCGCCTGCGGGCTCAGACCCGCCGTGTTGCCGTAGAGTTCCCGCATCGCGCCGAACGGTCCCCGGGAGCTTAGCGCTTCTTCGCCGCGCGCGCGTCTCCGTGAAGTAGCCT
>DASYCF010000110.1:0-12994 GCA_036500365.1 Byssovorax sp. | reverse complement strand
GCGCGTACTTCCCGTCGTGCGTGCATTTGATGGGCAAGGACATCCTCCGCTTCCACGCCGTGTACTGGCCCGCGTTCTTGATGGCCGCCGGGCTGCCGCTGCCGAAGCAGGTCTTCGCGCACGGGTTCTTGACCTACGGCGGGCAGAAGATGTCGAAGACGCTGCGCAACACCGTGAGCCCGGTCGAGCTCGCGCGGGCCATCTCGCCCGACGTCGGCGCCGACGTCGTGCGCTACGCGCTGATGCGCGCGATCTCGTTCGGGCAAGACGGCGACTTCTCGATCGAGGACGTGCTCGGGCGCTACGCGTCGGAGCTCGGGAACTCGCTCGGGAACCTGCTGAACCGCGTCATTAAGCCGTTCGGCGCGACGGTCCCCGCGAAGGGCGAGGTCGGCCCGCTCGAGGAGAAGCTCGCCGAGGCCCACGCCGAGGGCGCGGCCGCAGCGGCGAAGGCGTTCGACGACATCTCACCCACGCGCGCGCTCGAGGCGATCTGGGGCGTGATCGGCGCCGCGAACGAGTACGTCGATCGCGCGGCGCCTTGGGCGGCGAAGAAGAGCGGCGACGCCGCGCGCCTCGGCACGATCGTCGCGACGCTGATCGACGAGCTCGAGGCGATCAGCGTGATGGTCTACCCCGTGCTGCCGACCGTCGCCGATCGCATGCGCGCGCAGCTCGGCCTCGCGCCGATCTCGAACGCCGTCGATCGCGATCAGTGGCCGGCCGTCGCGCCGACGTCCGAGGCCGGGCGCGCGCTCGCGCCGGGCGAGCCGATCTTCCCGCGCTTCGAGAAGGAGAAGCACGCCGAGCTCGTCGCGCGGTTCTCCGCACCGAAGCCCGACGCGCCGAAGGCCGACGCGCCCAAGGCCAGTGCGCACGACGCGCCGAAGGCCGACGTCGTCGCGACACCCGCGCGCGAGGCGAAGGCGACGATCGCGTACGACGACTTCGCGAAGGTCGAGCTGCGCGTCGGCGTCGTGCTGTCCGCCGAGCGCGTGAAGAAGAAGGACAAGCTCCTCGATCTGCGCGTCGACGCGGGCGACGCCGCGCCGCGCCGCATCGTCGCCGGGATCGCGGGCTCGTACGCGCCCGAGCAGCTCGTCGGCAAGCGCGTCGTCTTGCTCGCGAACCTCGCGCCGCGCGACTTCGGCAAGGGGCTCGTGTCGGAGGGCATGCTCCTCGCGGCCGACGGGCCGAACGGGCTCGTCGTGACCACGGTCGACGGCGACGCCCCGCCGGGTTCGTCGGTGAGCTGACGTCGTACGGCAAACCCCACGTCCGGACCGGGGAACGCCCCATTCCCGCGGACGCGCGGCGCGTGCGACCCTCGGACATGCCCGCCGACGAGACCGAAGCGCACTACCGCCCGAGGCAACCCTCGCTCATCGAGGCGACCGACGTGCGCGCCGCGATCGAGGAGCTCTTCGACGCGGGGCTCGACAACCAGCTCGTCATCCGCGTCTACGGCGAGACCGACCAGCGATCGCCGGCCGCGCTCGACACGTTCAAGGAGATGCTCGCGTCGCTGAAGATGCACGACGACCCGGCGCGCGGCGTCCTCGCCGACGAGCCCGTCGCGACGCCGAACCGCGCGGCCATCACGAAGGCGCTGAGCTTGCTCGAGACCGAGCAGGTGCAGCGCGGCATCCTCGACTTCGTGCTCACGACGTTCGGGCGCAAGCTCGTCGACCCGCTCGCGGCGCTCCTCGATCGCACGCCCGAGGGCACGCTCATGGCGCGGCTCACGATGCTCCGCGACATCTTCGTCGCCCAGGTGACCGGCCTCCACATGACGCGCGAGTCGCAGGGGATGATCTCGGGCGACATCAAGAAGCTGCTCAGCGACGACTACCTCTCGCGCGTCGCCGAGAACGAGGAGAACGTGCAGCGCCCGCGCGTGCGACGGCTCGCGCAGAAGGTCCTGCAGATCGTGGGCGCGATCTTCCGCGCGGCGCTCAAGCGCTTCCCCGAGCGCGCCGAGTCGCTCGTCGACGCCGTGTGCTCGCGCCTGCCCGACAAGATGCGCCTCAAGGCGATCCCGCCGCTCGTGCGCTCGCTCGTCGTGAGCGCCGTCCAGAACTACCTGTGGGAGGAGACGAGCGCGAGGCTCGAGGCGGAGCTCCTGCCGCTGTTCTCCGAGTTCGAGTCGATGGTCGCGCGCGCGGCGCCGGCCGCGCTGAACCGCGACGCGTACCGCGAGCTCGCCGAGGCGACGTGGACGCTCATCGAGCGGCACTGCTGACGCGCGCGCGGCGGAGCGCGACGAGCGCCGCCGCGAGGACCATCGCGATCGCGGCGACGAGTGACGGCGCGGGCGACGACGAGACGGCGCAGCTCGACGTCGCCGATGCCATGTCCTCGATCGGCGGACACCCCGACGCGTCGAGGTTCGTGACCCACGTCGGCCCGTCGATGGGTTCGCCCTCTTCGAAGCTCACGTCGAGATCGACGCCCTGCGAGCCCTCGGGGATCGAGGTGGCCACGCGCGTGAGCCAAGCGTCCTTCGCGTACAGGCCCGCGAGGCCGACGGCGAGATCGTCATCCGCGCCGCAGCTCACCGCCGCCGCCGGGACGTCGCCGGACGACGGACCCGCGTCGCACGGGAAGGCGTCCGCCGCGACCGCGAGCCCGCCGCGTGGGCACGACGGACCGAGCGGGCGTGACGTCGCGAAGGCCCGCCCCGCGGTCCCGAGGCACTGCGGCGCGTCGATCCCCGAGTCCCACGTGTAGTAGTCCTCGAGGAAGTAGTCGGACGTGACCGGCCAGAAGTCGAGGTCGCCGAGCTCCTCGAGCTCGACCGCGTCGGCGATGGCGCGGTGGCTCGAGCTCTCCGTGATCGCCGCGTCGGGCGCCGACGCGAGCGCGGCAGCGCGCAGGTCGGCGTAGTTCGTCCTGCCCGCGTTCGGCGCCCACGAGAGGTCGGAGGCCGCCACGTGGACGGCCGTCGTCGGCGACAGCGAGCCCTGCGCCGCGCCGAAGAGCCACGCGTCGACGACGAGCGCCTCGCCGCCGGCCAGCGCGAGAGACAGGCCGAGCACGGGAGGCGCCGACGGCGCGACGACGCGGAGCGGTTGCGTGGCGCTCGCCTCGCTCGACGGCGGGTACTCGACGGCGACGAACGACGCCGCCCCGCTCCGGCCCAGCGCGAGCGCGACGCCGACGTCGAGCGCCACCCCGGTGTCGGCCGCGAACGCCTCGACCGCGGCGGCGTCCGCGAGGAACGTGACGGCGGTCGGCGCGAGCGCGGCGTCCCTCGGCGCGTCGCCGACGATCTCGTTCGCGTACTCGTCCGGGAGCGCGCCGGGACAGACGGCCGCGGCGCCAGGCACGAGGCGCACGGCCGTCGCGTCGTAGAGGCCGTCGAACCACGACGTCGAGACGAGATCGAGCGAGCCGCCGTGCGGCAGGGGCACGATGACGTAGATCGGCGCGGAGGACGCCGGTCGGTGGAGGCGCGACCACGTCGTCGTGCGGCCAGGCGCCGACGCGAGCGCGACGTCGAGCGTCGTCACCGGCGATGGGTCGGCCGAGAGCCACGCGACCGAAGCGACCGACGCGTTCGCGAAGCAGGAACACGACGCGAGCACCCCCGCAGAAAGAACGCGACGAACGAGCATCTCGACGCTCCAGGCAGACCGCATGCCGGCGCACGACGTCCGCGAATCCCCGTGCTTCGTGGCGTCCGTGGGGCCGCGACGTGAACGAGAGGGTGTGCCCTCCCGGCGACAGCACGCCGCGCTCGGCGCAACGGCCGTTGCGGCGGCGGCAGCTGGCCCGGCCCCCCGCTCTCGTGTAGCTTCGGCGTGTCATGGGCTCGACGTCCCTCGCGGCGGGGCAAATCGTCGCGGGCCGGTACCGCGTCACGAGCGTGCTCGGCGAGGGCGGCATGGGCTCCGTGTACCTCGTGCAGCACGTCCACACGGACGAGCAGCTCGCGATGAAGGTGCTGCACGCCCAGACGCTCCGCGACGAGGACGCGGTGCAGCGCTTCCGGCGCGAGGCGCGCGCCCCCGCCCGCATCCAGAGCGAGCACGTCGCCCGCGTGACCGACGCCGACACGGCGCCCGAGCTCGGCGGCGCGCCGTTCTACGTGATGGAGTACCTGCGGGGGAAGGACCTCGACGTCATCATCGCCGAGAACGGCGGCCTCCCGCCCGGCGAGGCGCTCGAGTGCCTGAAGCAGACGGCGCGCGCGCTCGACAAGGCCCACCAGATGGGCATCACGCACCGCGACCTCAAGCCCGAGAACCTGTTCCTGACCACGCGCGAGGACGGGACGCCGTGCATCAAGCTGCTCGACTTCGGCATCGCCAAGATCGCCGCCGGCGAGCTCCCCGCGCAGCAGAAGACGCAATCGGGGGCCGTGTTCGGAACGCCCGCGTACATGTCGCCCGAGCAGACGAAGGGCGAGGTCGACCTCATCGGCCCGCCGTCGGACATCTGGGCGTTCGGGCTCATCGCGTACAAGCTCCTCACCGGCAAGGAGTACTGGCGCGCGTCGGTCGTCGCGCAGCTCTACGTCGAGATCCTCGCGTCGCCGATGCCGCCGCCGAGCGCGCGCGAGTCGACCCTCGGCCCCGCGTTCGACGCGTGGTTCGCCGCGTGCGTGAACCGGGACATCTCGCTCCGCTATCCGAGCGCGGGTGAGGCCGTGGTCGCGCTCGCGGCGGCGCTCGGCGTGGAGATGGGCGGCCGTGGGTCGATGGTGTCGCTCGCGCTCGACGCGACGCAGGTCGACGGCGGCGCGGACGCGAGCGGCCGGTTCCGGGCCGCCGACGCGAGCGGCCGGTTCAAGACCGCCGAGGCGAGCGGTCGCCACATCGTGGGCGCGCCCGGCGCGACGTCGCCGCCGATGGCGACCGCGCACGACACGCAGTCGAAGCCGAAGTCGCGCTCGATCGGGCTCTTCGCCGTCATCGGCCTGCTCGTCGTCGGCGGCGGGATCGCGACCTTCGTCGCGCTGTCGCGCGGCGGCACGAGCCGCGTCGCGGCGGCGCCCCGGGCGACGGCCACCGCGGCGCCGGATCATGCCGCGACGGCCGCCGTCGCTCCGTCCGTCATCGCGACGACGACCGGCGCGGTCGAGCCCGTCGTCGCGCCGTCCGTGGCCGCGGCGCCCGCGCCGGACGACAGCGCGACGCCGCAGGCCTCGGCTCACCCTGGCTGGAAGCAGGGCCCGCACGGCGCCAAGACGAAGGCGACCGCCGAAGAGCCCGCCGCCGCCCCGCAGCCCGTCGCGGCGCCCGCGCCCGCGCCCGAGCCCGCGGCGCCGTCGACCCCGCACGCGCTGACGTACGATCAGCGCTCCCGGCTCGACTCGCTGAAGCGCATCTGCGATAGCGGGCTGGCAACCCCCGCCGAGTGCGCCGCGAAGCGCGCGGCGATCATGCGCGGCCCCTGAAGCCGCGGCGCGCCGCAGGGGCGCAAGAGCCGACCGAACATGCGAACTCGCCTCCGCCAAACGATCCTCGTCCTCGCTGCGCTCACCTCCGCCGCCTTCGCGGCCGCGTGCATCGAGCCGCCGCCGGTCATCCCGTCGATCCCCGCCAGCGGGCTCAAGCTGCGCGTCTTCGCGTTCGGCTACTTCGCCGAGAACGCCGTCTCGACGTTCGACTCGGTGACGCAGAACAACCCGTCGTTCGCGGTCGTGCAGCAAGGCGGCGACGGCGAGGTGCTCATCGGGCTCGAGCAGGACACGCCGTCTTGCGTCGAGCCGACGGCGCTCTGCTCGCTCCGCGTGAGCTACCGCGTGAAGAACCCGCAGGGCGTCGTCGTGAAGGCCGACAGCGAGCTCGTGAGCGCGAACTCGGACCGGTGCATGAACATCTGCGAGCGCGCGCTGACGAGCGCGATCGGGCGCATCGTCGACAAGGCCGCCGTCGCGTTGAAGAGCGGCGCCGCGGCGCCGGCCGCCGAGCCGACGCCCGAGCCGAGCGCCGAGGCCGACGCCGGCGGGTCGAAGGGCAAGAAGGGCGCGGCCGCACCTCCGCCCGCGCCGAAGGCGTCGAAGCTCGAGGCCGGGATCTGCTCGGTCGGCACGGGCCCGCGCCTGCCGTCCGAGGAGGCCGAGCGGCGCGTCGGCCAGGTCGAGGCGCTGAAGCGGCTCGGCGTCATCGACAACGAAGAGTTCGAGTGCCTGCGCAAGGCATACCTCGCTCGCCTGTGATCAGCTGACCTCGAAGCGCGGGACGACGCCGTCGCGGGCGAGGCCGCGCGCGTAGATGGCGAGGCCCTCGACGACCGAGGTGAAGCTCTTGAAGTCGCTGACGCGCGCGTCGCCGAAGCGCTCGCGGAGGGCGGCGGCGATGACGGGCACCTTCGCGGTGCCGCCCGTGCAGCAGACGAGGTCGATCTCGGCGGGCGCGAGGCCCGAGCGCGCGACGGTGTCGTCGAGGCAGCGGAGGATCGCGCGCGTCTCTCGCTCCGCGCCCGCGTCGAACTCCGCGCGGGTCACCGGCTCGTGGACGTCGATCGCGTCGGCGTACGAGAAGTCGACGTCGGCGCTCGCGCCGGTCGAGAGCGCGCGCTTGCAGCGCTCGATCACCTCGAAGAGCGAGAAGCCCTGCGCGTCGTCGACGAGCACGCGCAGCTGGTCGAGCTTCTCCTTGTCGTCCGGGCCGACCGACCAGCTCCGCACGTTGCGCAGGAACTCGGCGACGTCCTGCCTCCGCAAGATCGACAGGTTCGCCGGCGAGCAGAGCTGCTCGACGATCGACAGCGGCATGCGCAGGACGTTGGCGCCGAACGGCACCTTGTAGATCACCTCGCTCCCGAAGTGCCGCGCGACCTTCGAGCGCATGATGCTCGCGTCGAACGCGTCGCCCGCGAGCGGGACGCCGCCGATCGCGAGCACGTCGTCGCCGGTGAACGCGCGCGCGCCGAAGCGCATGACCGTGAAATCGCTCGTGCCGCCGCCGAAGTCGCCGACGAGCACCGCGCGCGGCTCGCCGAGCCCGGCGCCGAACTCGCGCGCGGCGGCGACGGGCTCGGGCACGAACGCGATCTCCTCGTAGCCTGCGCGCTCGGCGGCGAGGCGAAGGCGGTTCTCGGCGAGGCGATCGTCGCCGTCGTCCTCCGAGAAGCGCGCGGGCCGACCGAACACGCCGCGCCGCACGTCGACGCCGTAGTGCGCGTTCGCGCGGAGGCGCATCTCCCGAAGGATCGCCGCGACGAGATCCTCGAGCGTCATCGGCCGGTCGTCGATGTACGTGCCGTGGAACGATCGCGACGGGAGGTGCTTCTTGATCGAGCGCAGCAGGCGCCCCTCGAGCCCGTTCTCGGCGTAGCGCGTGATCGCCTCATGTCCGTAGAAGACCTGGTCGGCGCTCGGAAAATACAGCACGCTGCGCAGGATGATCGCGTCGTCCGAGCCGGGCTCGAGCGGCGCGGGGGCGAACACCTCGTCCGCGTTGGCGGCGGCGAGGAGCGAGTTCGACGTCCCGAAATCGACGGCATACACGGTAGGTGCGCGCACGAGAGACCTCCTTGGTTGAGCGCGCGATCCTCGTGGTTTCGTGCGTCTTTACAATCTGCCGCAATTTTGAGAAAATACGGATGCCTCGATGGATGTGGCGAGATCACGCCGCCACTCCGAGGGTGAGCTGCGCGCCGTCAGAAGTGCTCGAACGAGCCCAAGAACGCCGTCGCGACGTCGATCGTCACGCCGTTCAAGGGCGCGATCATCGGGAGCGCCTCCTCGCGCGCGCGTGACGTGAAGGGTGCGCAGCGGAGCTCGGGCGGGAGCCACGCGCGGACGCGGCGCACGCCAGCGCGCTGGGCGAGGGCGCGCACCGTCGCGAGCACGCGCGCGCGATCGACGCCGGGCGCGGCCCACTCGTCGACCCACAGGGAGTCGCCGACGAGCTCGGGCAGATCGCGCGAAGGATCGTCGCGCGTCGCGAGCAGGTAGCCGACGTCGCGCGGGCCGTCGCGGAGCGCGTACGCGCCGCTCACGGCGTTGCGCCACGTGAAGAAGCGGTGCAGCGCGCGCGATCGGTGCAGGTGCGTGCGCCCTGCGAGGGAGCGGGCGCGGAGGTCGAGCAGCCACGCGAGGTCGTCGTCGCCGAGCGGGCGCACGTCGAGCGCGCCGTCGGCAGGCAGCGCGCCCGCGTCCGCCTCGTGCTCGCTCGCGTCGAGCGCGACGAAGCCGAGCCGCGCATAGTACGCGGGGTCGATGTCCGAGTAGAGGAGCGCAGCAGCGTAGCCGTGCTCTTCGGCCTCGCGCAGCACCTCACCGACGAGGCGCGCCGCGAGGCCCTTCTTGCGGTGCGCGGCCGGCGTGAACACCGCCCCGATCCCGACCGCGCGCTCGGGGCGGCCGTCGATCGACAGCGCGAGGCCGTAGCGCTTGATCGACGCGACGAGCGCGCCGTGATCGTCGACGAGGCCGACGCAGCGGAGGATCTCGGGGCCGGCGCGGCGGAGCTGTTCGCGGTTGTACGCGACGTGCTCCTCGAGCGTGCGCCCTGCGCCCCAGAGCGCGTGGTTGTTCGCGGCGGCCTCCGCGACGCGGGCGTCGTCGAGGCGAGGCTCGTAGCGCGTCACGCGACGGCGCGCGCGAGGGCGGCGGCGCCGCGCGCGAGCTCGTCGTCGGTCGTGTAGGGGGCGGGGCCGAGGCGCACGACCCTCCCGCGCGCGTCGACCCACACGCCGTCGGCCCGCATCCGCTGCGCGACGGCGGCGCCGTCGCCCACGTCGACGCTCACGAAGCCGCCGCGCCGAGCGTCGTCGCGCGACGCGAGCACGCGCTCGCCGAGGCCGCGCGCGTCGACCTCGTCGAGGAGTCGCCGCGTCTGCCGGAGCGAGATCGCGCGGAGCTCGGCCGGCCCGAGGCCGAAGCGATCGAGGTGCGCGAGCGTCGCCTCGGCACGGTAAAAAGGCGTCGGATCGAACGTGGCGCCCGCGAAGCGATCGCCCTTCGCGCCGTAGACGACCTCCTTCGCGCGCGGACCGGTGAGGTTGCCGAAGTCGGAGAACCACCCGGTGTCGACGGGCCGGAGCGCGCAGTCGGCCGGCAGGCGCAGCCAGCAGAGGCCCTCGCCGAACTCGGCGTACTTGTAGCCGCCGGCCGTCACGTACGCGTCCTGCGCGCGCGGGCCCATGTCGAGCGGCACGACGTTGAACGCGTGGTACGCGTCGACCAGCGGGATCGCGCCGACCTCGGCTGCGCGCGCGATCACGTCGCCGAGGCGCGGGAGCACGTGCGCGTCTTCGAAGAGCACGGCCGAGAACGCGACCATCGCGGTGCCGGGCGTGATCGCGTCGATCAGGCGCTCGGCGAGGCCCTCGCGCGGCGACGCGGCGACCCACACGACGTCGGCGCCGTCCTCGGCGAGGCGCGTGAGCTGGCGGTGCAGCGAGTAGAACTCGCCGCGCGTCGTGACGATGCGCTGGCCGCGGCCGCACGCGGGCAGGCACGTGATCAGGCGGAATACGAGCTCGTGCGTCGAGCGGCCGAAGGCGATCGCGTCGTCCTCGGCGAAGCCGGAGCGGCGCAGGATCGCGCGGCCCACCGCGTCGACCTTGGGCATGACGGCGGCGGACCACTTGTCGTCGACGAAGCGCGCGGCGTCGTCGAAGCACCGCGTGAGCGCGTCGCGCACGACGTCGGGCCAGGCCTGGTGCGAGTGACCCGTCAAGAGCACGCGGCGCGCGCCTGCGGAGCCGGGATCGCCGTCGAGGAAGCGCGCATACGAGGCGCGCAGCGCGGCGACGTCGAGCTCGGTCACTTCGCGTTCCCGTAGTGCACGGTCAGGCTCGTCTCGAGCCGGAGGTTCTGCGCGGCGCCCTTCGCCTCCTTCACGCTCATCTCGAGCAAGGTGCGCGAGCGCAGCGACGCGTCGTTCGGGCCGACGCGCTTCGCGGCGAACTCGGTGTGGCCGTTCGCGCTCGACTTGAAGGCGACCACCTTCGCCGCGGCGCCGGGCTGCATGTTCGGCGGGTGCACGCTGTCGCTCGCGGCGATCTGGGTGAGCGAGACGTCGAGAGACGCGCGCGTGGCCTCGCGCTTCTTGAGCGTGAAGGTCTCGAGCTGGAGGATGTCGGCGCCCATGCTCTGCACGCGCGTGACGACCTGCCACTTCGCGCCGAGGCCGACGGGCTCCTCGGGCAAGAGCACCGCCATCGACTCGAACGACTGCGTGAGCAGCCCGAGGAGCTCGGTGCCGGCGTCCTTGTAGCGCGCGTCTTCCATCTTCATGTCGCGCACGCGGCCGTGCGAGCTCATCCAGTACGACCACGAGATGCCGGTCATCGCGTCGATGAGCGGCTTCATCTGCTTCGCCGCCGCTTCGTCGGCGGGGCCCTGCGTCTCGAGCGACACCTTGACGAGCTTCGCGAGGACCTCGGCCTCGCCCGCCTCGTTCTTGTCGCGCACGTCGAGCTTGAGGCGCATCGACATGCGCGGCGCCTTCGTCGGCGGCATCTTCTCGACGCCGACCTGCATGCCCGCGGTCGTCTCCTGCGCGATGTCGAGGTCCTGCGCGGAGCCCTTCTCGAGCGCGTACGCGAGCTTCGAGCGCGGCTCCTCGCCGGCGTCGAGGAGCTTCACGATCGGATCGCCGCCTGGCTTCAAGAGCTTGTCGGCCGCGCCCGGGCGCATGACGCCGGACGGCGCCTCGGGCGCGATCGCGGCGGCGAACGTCGACGGCTCGGACTTGGCTGCCGCGGAGGCGGTGCCGCTCGGCGACGCGCTCGGCGCCGCGCTCGGCGCCGCGCTGGCCTCTGCGCTCGGCGCTGCGCTGGCGGCTCCGCTCGGTGGTGCGCTCGCTTCGGCGCTCGGCTTGGCGCTGGCTGCGGCGCTCTCCTTGGCGCTCGCGCTCGCGGCGTGCTCTGCGCTCGCGCCGGGCGGCGTCTTGCTCGCGTCACCGCCGCACGCGATCGAGAAGGTCGCGAGGACCGCCAGCGCCCACGCGCGTCGTGATGCGTTCACGCCCGCGGCTTACAGGACTTCCACCGCCGCTTCCACCACGCCCATGCGCGCCGAGGCGACCTCGACGTTCACGGGGCCCGCGCCGCGGACGAGCCAGCTCACGCGCCGGCGCGTCGGCGAGCTCGCGGTGCGGGCGTACGAAGGCGTGAACGGGCGCTCGTAGCCGCCCCAGCCGCCGAGGTGACCGACCTCGTGCGTCGCGTCGCCGAGCACCGTCACGCCGTCGCCGAGGGTGAGCCGGGCGCGCAGCGGGTCGCTCACCGGCGACTCGCGCGCGGAGTCGAGGAAGTACGTGGGCATGTAGCCGACGTTCTCGACGACCGCGGTGACACGCGCGAGGCCCGCGCCGAGTCGCTCGCTGGTCGCGCGGAGGCGGAGGCGCGGCGCGAGCATGGTGAGCCGCAGGAACATGCGCACCTGCGCGTCGCACACCTCTGCGATGCGCTCGTACGGCGGGTTCCACACGCCGACGCGCGGGTCGTAGCCGCCGATCTCGACCGGGCCGAGCTGCGGGTGGTCGAACGGGCTGAAGCCGCCGACGACGCGCCCCGCGTTGTGCTCCCTGTCCCACGCGGCGATGCGCTCGACGTCCTCGCGCTTGCGGACCGAGTAGTTCTTCACGAAGGGGCGCTGCACGTCGAAGCCGACCTGCCTCCAGAAGTCCCAGAGCTCGCACACCATCGCGCAGGCGCCTCGCTGCGCGTACGCGTAGGCCGCGAGGTCGCCCGCGAGCGGCTTGTCGGGCTCGTAGGTGAACTCCTCGAACCCCGACACGACCGGGTAGCCGACGTGTTCGTCGGACCAAGCCTGGATCTGGCGGAAGAGCGCGAGGTCGCTCTGGTTCATCTTCTTGTCGGAGACGTCGCCGCACGGGCGGATGTAGCAGCCGCCGAACGTGTGCAGGTTGAGCCACGCGTACAGGTTCGGGTGGCTCGACGCGAACTCGGCGACGCCGCGCGACTCGGGCTCGCTCGTCGCGAAGCGCCCGGCGCCGGCCTGCCGCGGCTCGGGCGCCCACTGGTAGGGGAAGTTGCGGTTCAGGTCCGTCGACGTGTCGGAGAGGAAGTCCTCGGCCGAGGGCACGGTGAAGCCGTCCCAGCCGTCGATGAAGCCCTCGGGGTAGAGCGAGTAGAACGGGCCTTCGTCCTCGACGCGGCGCGGGAGCAGCGCGTTCGGCTCCTTCGGGCTCGCGACGAAGTCGCCCGCGGCGTCCTTCACGCGCATGAGGCGCGCCTGACCGTCGCCGTCGACGTCGGCGGGGCGCCACCGGGGCATGGTGCGGCCGGTGCGATCGTCGCGCGGGTTCGACCGCACGTACGCGCCCGTGGTCAGCACCTTCTCGGCGCCGTCGGGCGAGAGGCGCGGCGCGACGTACACGAGCGACTCGTCGCGGAGGAACGCGGTCACGTGGGGCGGGAGCCCGGGCGCGTCGCCGCCGGCGTGCACGGCGACCAGCGCCTCGGCGACGGCGAGCGCGACGTTCGAGCCCATGAACTCGCCGGCGTGCATGTTGCCGTCGATCCACGCGGCCGGGCGCGCGCGATCCGGGTCCTTGCCGATCGTGAGCAACCACACCTCCCGCCCCTCGACGCTCGTCGCGAGGCTCGAGAGGCGCACGAACCCGGGGTGCCGCTCCGCCCAGGCCTTCAGGGTCCGCGTGATCTCGTCGTAGGTGAGGTACCGGCTCCGGAACGCGGCGTCGTCCATGCTTCGCCATACCGGAGTCGCCGGCGCGGGGCGAGGGCGGCGCCGGACGGAAAGCACCACGCGCGCGGCGCTCCCCGACGCCGCGCTGGGGAGAAGGACGACGAAGGCGCAGCAGCTCCTTTTCTGCGGCGCCGCGTTCTGGTGTCATCTCGCGCCATGCGCGGACGAGCCGAGCTGTTCCTCGAAGGGCTGACCGCCCTCGCGACGTACGAGGCCGCCGCGCGGCGCGGCGTGTTCCGACAGTCGATCGCGCAGCTCGCGCGCGCCGCGGCGCAGGGCGACGGGCCGCCGCTCGAGTCGCTCGACCCGGCGGCGCTCGGCGCGAGCGTCGGCGTCGCGCTCGAGGACGGGCTCTTC
>DASYCF010000109.1:0-4509 GCA_036500365.1 Byssovorax sp. | reverse complement strand
GAGCGCCCCTGCCCTCGCCGCCCGCGCCCTTTGCCCGCGCCTCGACGACCCGCACGCCGCTCCCTACGCGCGCGCGAGCGCCCTCGCCGGCCTCTCTCTCGCCCGTGCGCGCTGCGCCGACGGCGCCCTCGAACGCCGCGCGCTCGACGATCCCCACGACGCCATCCGCGCCGCCGCAGCCCTCGCGATCGCGCGGGCTCCTCTCGGCGAAGCCGACCGCCGCACCCTCGACGCGTGCGCGACCTCCGACCGCTCCGGCGCCATCGCCCACGCGTGCCGCGCGCCTTCCCCGATCCCCACGACCACGCGCGCCGCGCTCGTCTACGTCGTCCCCGACCTCGAGGCGCAACCCCGCCCGAACGCGCCGTACGTCCTCCACCTCGCCGACGGCTCCCTTCGTGCGGGCACCGCCGATCGCCGCGGCGCGGTCATCGACCCGGTCGCCCCCGAAGGCACGCTCACGCTCCTCCGCGCGACCGACCGCTAGCGTCGAGTCACGCGCGGAAGTACGTCGCGCAGCACGTGTCGTTTTCCCAAACGTCGACCCGCACGACCTTCACGCGCCCGTCGTCGATCTTCGCGGCGAGGTTGTCCGCGACCACCCGCGCGAGGTTCTCCGCGGTGGGATTCAGGTCGTCGAACGGCGACAGCTCGTTCAAGAACACGTGCTCGTACGGCTCGACCAGCGCGCGCAAGGTCGCGCCGAGCTCGTTGAAATCCATGACCCAGCCCGACGGCGCGAGCTCGGTCGCGCGCACGGTCGCCTTGATGCGCCAGTTGTGCCCGTGAAGGCGCTCGCCCTCACCCGGAGCGAAGCGAAGCTGGTGCGCCGCCGCGACGACCGTCTCTTGGCTGATTTCCCACATGAGAAGTGGCCATCTAGCACGCCGCCGGCCCCTCTGCATGGCGCGCCCGCCTGGGCGTTGATAACGGTGAAGCGATGAAGCGCCGCGCCCGGAAAAAGCTCGATCGCCCCGAAGCGCTCGAGTCCTTGCTCGGCCGCGTGAGCCCGGGCTCGGTCGCCTCCGCGCAGGCCGTGGTTCCTCCGCGGGTCTGGGCGGCGGCGGTCGGCATTCGCATCGCCGAGCGCGCCCGGCCGATCTCACTCGAGCGCGGCGTCCTCACGATCCGCGCCGCGACGAGCGTGTGGGCGAGCGAGCTCTCGATGCTCGGCGCCGCCATCCTCGGTCGCCTTCGCTCGGCCGGCATGAACGTACGCGAGCTCCGCTTCCGCGTCGGCCCGATCGATCCCCCGCGCCGCGCGGCCACCATTCGCGAAGAGCGCGACATCCCTCCGCCGCCGCCCCTCGAAGGCGAGCTCGCCAAACAAGTCCAAAAAATCTCCGACCCCGAGCTTCGCGAGCTCTTGGACGGCGCCGCGCGCGCGAGCCTCGCGGTCGCCCGCCACATCGCGCCGCGCGAAGCCAAAAAAACGCACGCCGCCGCGAAGCTCGGCAACGACGACGACGACTCTCGCTGAGCCTCTCCTTCTCCTTCGTGTTCTCCGTCGTGCGAAGCACGATTGCGTGAGCATCGGAGGGAGGCTCGTCGCGCAAGCGATGAGGGAACCCGGCAGGGTTCCAACACGAGAGTCAGCGATGTGCCGAGTCGGTGATTCGCTTGCGAGTCACCGACTTGGACATCAGCGAAGCGCCGCGAGCCGCTCGAGGCCTTCGAGCCGCTGAAACAGGAACCGCTCGGCCGGCCCGAACGTCGCGAGCTTCGCGCGCAAGAGCTCGATGTACGCGCGAAGCCGCGCGTTATCCACCGTCGTCACCTTGCGCATCGCGATGTAGAGTTCGTCGATCACGATCGCCGGGCACGGCCGCCCTTGGGCCGAATAGAGCTCGATCACGTAATCGGCCCATGCGCCCTTGCCGGTCGACGTCGCGAGCTTCGACGAGAACTTCGCCGCCTGATCGACGAGCGCCGACGGCAGCTTGCGCCCCGCGCGGCTCGCCTCGATGACGTCCGCGAGCGGCGACGCGAGGAGCCGCTCCGCTTCGAGCGCGCGCCCGAGGGCCAGCGCTTTCTCCGCCACGCCGCCGAGCAGGCGAAACGCGTCCGCCCTTCGCACCATGCTCGGCTCGACGTCGGACACCGAGCCCTCGGGCGGCGGCGTCGACGACGTCGGCCCGACGGTCGCATCCAGCTTCAACGCCGGCGCCATCTTGGGCAGCGTCATGTGCGCGACGTGGCCGGTCGTCGTCTGCTGCTGCGCGCTCTGGTTCGATCGCCCTTGAAGGAGCGTGAGCTCCTGCGCGCCGATCAAGATGCGATCGCCCACGTCGAGCGAGATTCGGCCCTGGATGCGCCGCCCGTTGACGAGCACCCCGTTACGACTCTGAAGGTCCTCGATCAGGACGCCGTCGTCGTTGACCGTGAGGAGCGCGTGTCTGCGCGAGACCAGCGGATCATCGAGGGACAGCTGGCAGGTCGCGTTTCGCCCGACGGCGAACTGACCCTCGCTGAGCTCGAGGTCGTGCTGCAAGTAGCGCAGTCGAAAGCGCATTCCTCTTCAGCTCCGCCCCTTCGCGAGCATTCGTTCGCCGCCCGTCCTCGGCTCGCTCGTCGTTGCACGTAGCACGACGACGTCCATTGGCACCCCCTCCACTCTTACCCGCCGATGGCGGAACGCGGCAAGAGTTGCGCGATTTCCGCCGACGCGCGGAATCGCACGCCGACGTGCGGCGCGCGGCGCTTCAGGAAATGGCGCGCGGGGCGGAGCGCTGGTCGGAGGACCGAGCATCTGTACGAATCTGCTCGATGCGGGCGAGACGCTCGATTTCATCCGAAGATCGCGCGATCCCGCGGCAAGCGGTCGCCAAGTCCGTGAGCGCTTCGCCGACCTCCTCGGGGAATTTCTGGGCGAGACCCGCCAGCGAGTCGATGACCGGCGCGGCGGGCACCGTCGACGTCCGGCGATGAATCTCGGCCACCCAAGACCCCCACGTCGGCTCGCCCGAGTCGAGGCTCGCCTTGGCCGCCGCGACCGAGAGCGCCTCGAGCTGCTTCGGCTCGACCACGTCCCCGGAGCCGATGCGCTCTTCGATCTGCGCCGTCGCCCGCCGGAGAATGCGCTCGACGTCCGCCTGGCGCCCCATCGTCAGCGCCTTCTCAAGCACCTCGATCAAGAGCTGGAGGCTCCACGCCGCCTGCCCCGCCGAGCCGAACGTCCCGCTCAGCGTCTCTTCTTCCGAGGGCTGATCCTCTTCGACGTGCGCGCGCGACGCATCGTCGACCGCGCCGCAGTTCGGGCACGCCACGACCTCGCGCGGGTACGGAAGGCGACACGAGCTGCAATGCCGGAGGAACCCCGTCGTCTTCGCGGGGCTCTGCTGCGCGGCCGGCTCGAAGCGGCAGAACACGAGCTCCTGCGTCCCGATGCGAATGCGGTCGCCGTCTTTGAGCTTCTGCGTGCCCTTCACGCGCTGGCCGTTCACGCGCACGCCGTTTCGGCTGCCGAGGTCCTCGATGATCGCTTCCTCGCCGTCGTGGTGGATCTTCGCGTGCTGCCGCGAGACGAGCGGGTCTTCGATGGTGACTTGGCACTCGGAGCTGCGGCCGAGAAACGACTCCCCGCGCGGGAGGTCGAATTCTTGGAGCAAGAAGCGCAACCGATATCTCGCCACTCTCTCGCCTCCGAAGGTGCCCGAGTCCGAGTCCTGCGTCCGCTCACGCGTCAGCGAAAACGCTGCGGCGCAGCCGGGCCACGTGCGGCCCCAGCAGCCCCACGATTCAGCAGTATAGGCCTCTTTTTCCGAACCGAGACTTCTCCGGCGCCGTTTTGGATGGGCGCGTCGGAGCGTGTGCGAAAACCTCCCCGCTCGAGGCCGGCAGGCGCGGCAAGGTCGCCAAGCGAACGCATGACCGGCCAAGGGCTGTGATAGGGTGATCGCTCTCGTCGGCGGCTCGCTCTGGCGGCGTCGACGCTTCGCGTTTCCATGGATTCAGGCCCTAAGGACCAGATCGTGAAGTTGTGCCGCGAGGTGCTCGGCCCCCTCGTGCGCGCGGACGGCGGGGAGCTCTACGTCGTGAACGTGGACGCGGACGAGGTGCACCTGCACTTGTCCGGCACGTGCGCGGGCTGCCCGGGGGCGTCCTTGACGCGCGAGCGCGTGCTCGAGCCGGCCCTCGCGTCGGTCGCGCCGAAGCTGTCCTTGAAGCTGACGACCGGGATCAAGATCCCGAACGGCGCAGAGAAAATGAGCTGACGCGTCCCTTCCCGGAACGCGTCGCTCCCATCGCCTATCAGTGCTTCTTGCCCTTGGGCTTCGCCGAGGCGCTCGCCGCGGCCGCCGCTTGGCTCGGGTCGCTGATGCCGCCCCTGGTGATCGCCGCGATCGACGGATCGAGCGCCATGGGATCGTCCATCTTGTTCGAGCGAAGCTGCGCGAGCGCGTTCAGCGTCTGGCGCTCTTCGAAGACGACGCCGACGACGTGCTCGTTCGAGCGATCGACCGCGCGGAGGTGCGTGGTCGAGTCTTGCCAATCGGCGGTCGTGCGCAT
>DASYCF010000108.1:0-2893 GCA_036500365.1 Byssovorax sp. | reverse complement strand
CCGACGCCGCGGCCGAGGCGGTGAGCGAGGCGCAGCGCCTCGGCGACGTCGACGCCGCGCTCGCGGGCGCGGTGCTCTTCGCCCGCGGCGACGCGGCCGGCGCTCGGCGCGTGCTCGAGGGCGCCCGCGCCAAGGGCGACGCGCGCAAGGAGATCGCGGGCCCGCTCATCCAGATCCTCATCGGCCAGGGCGACGTCGCGCGCGCCGCCGCGATCGCGCTCGACATCGTCGATCAGCTGAACGACGACGACACGCGCAAGATCGCCTCGATCGCGTTCGATGCGCGCGCGTTCGAGTGGGCGGCGCGCCTCGACGAGGCGCTGTTCGCGCGGACGCGCCACGGCGACGACGCGTACGACGCGGCGCGCGCGCTCGCGTGCGATGGCGACGTCGATCGCGCGCTCGACATGCTGCGTCGCGCGGTCGCGGCGGGCTTCACCGACCGTGCGCGCGCATGGTCCGACGCCGCGCTCGAGAAGCTCCGCGCGGGCAAGCTCGATCAAGTGCTGCCGCGCCCGTGACGGCCGCGCGCGTGACGCTCGGGTTCAAGCGCGTCGGCCCGATCGAGGTGCCGCTGCCGCGCTACCAGACGGAGGGCGCCGTCGGCCTCGACCTCGTGGCCGCCGTCGCGGGGGCCGTCACGATCGCGCCGGGCAGTCGCCGCCTCGTGCCGACGGGCCTCGCGCTCGCGATCCCCGACGGCTTCGAGGGTCAGGTGCGCCCGCGATCGGGCCTCGCGCTGCGCCACGGCGTCACGGTGCTCAACTCGCCCGGCACCATCGACCCCGACTACCGCGGCGAGCTCCAGGTGCTGCTCGTGAACCTCGGCGCCGAGCCGTTCGTCGTGCAGCCCCTCGATCGCGTCGCGCAGCTCGTCGTCTGCCCGGTCGCGCGCGCCGAGGTGACGCTCGTCGCCGAGCTCGACGCGACCGCGCGGGGCGGCGGCGGCTACGGCTCCACCGGCGTCTGACGTGGTCGAAGCTCAGCGCTTCGGCGCGGGCTTCTTCAGGAGATCACCGAGCGTGCCGAAGCTCCGCGGCGCGGGCTGCTTTCCGCGCTTGCCCTTCGCGGGGGCGGCGCCATCGGGCGCGTCGCCCGACGCGACCTCGCCGGTGGCCTTGAAGCTCTCGTAGTCGCGGCGCTCGTCGTCGCCGGCGATGGCGGAGATGCTCATGCGCACGCGGCCGGTCTCGGCGTCGACGTGGACGATCTTCGCCTCGACGTCCTGCCCGACGGCGAAGTGCTTCTTCAGGTCGGCGCCGCGCGCGGTGCCCGTCTCCGCCGTGGGGACGAGGCCGCGGCCGTTGCGGCCGTGCGTCCCCGCGACCTGCACGAACACGCCGTAGCGCTCGACGCCCGTGACCTTGCCCTTCACGCGCGCGCCCTCGACGACGGCGGCGGCCTGGCCCGGCTGCGGCGCGACGGCGGTCGGCGCGTCCTCGGCCGTCTTGCGGATGGCGACGGGCGAGAGGCGCACCTGGCCCGTGGCGAAGTCGACGCCGCGCACGACGGCCGTGACGCGCGAGCCGATCGCGACGTGCAGCGCGCCGTCTTCGTCGGCGAGCTCGACGCGCTCGAACATGCCCTCTTGCTTGCCGCCGAGGTCGGCGAACACGGCCTCGCGCGCGATGGCGACGACGGTGACCTCGATCCGATCGCCGGGCGTGTAGCGCCGATCGCCCGTCTTCGCGGTGCGCGTCTGCTCGAACAGCGACGCAAAGGACTCGTCGTTCTTGCCCATGGCGCGGGCCTCATACCACGAGCCAGGCCGCGGCGCCGTGGGCCGAAGGAGCGCCGTGCTAGGGTGCGCGCCTCCGTGACCGATCCGAACTCGGACAGCCCGGGCCCGCAGCGCAACGTGAACCGCGGGCCGCTGATCGCCATCGGCGGCGCGGAGGACAAGGCGGGCGATCGGGCCGTGCTGAGCGAGGTCGTCGCGCGCGCGGGCGGCAAGCGCGCCAAGATCGCCATCCTGCCGACGGCCTCGAGCATCCCGGCCGAGCTCGCCGCGATGTACGAGTCGATCTTCCGCGGCATGGGCGCGAAGACCGAGGTCGTCTGGGTGAACGAGCGCGCCGACGCGCAGAACCCGGACGTGCTCGCCAAGCTCGGCGGCGTGACGGGCATCTTCTTCACGGGCGGCTCGCAGGGGCGCATCGTGACGTTGCTCGGCGGCACGCCCATGGCGCAGGCGGTCCGCCGCGCGCACCGCGCCGGCGCGCTCGTCGCGGGCACGAGCGCGGGCGCGTCGGTCATCTGCGACCACATGATCGCGCAGGGCCGAAAGGGCTACGCGCCGCGCCGCACGAGCGTCACGCTCGCGCCGGGACTCGGCCTCACGAAGCGCCTCGTCGTCGACCAGCACTTCGCGCAGCGGCACCGCATCGGGCGCCTCTTCGCGGCGGTCGCGCTCAACCCGTTCTTGATCGGCGTCGGCATCGACGAGGACACGGCGATCGTCATCGACAAGGACAACAAGACCAGCGTCGTCGGCCGCGGCACGGTGACGGTCGTCGACGGCGCGGGCATCTCGTACACCGACATCCACGAGACGCCCGACAAAGCGCCCGCCGCGCTCCTCGGCCTCAAGGTGCACGTGCTGACGAAGGGCTGCGGCTACGACATCGACGCGCGCATGGCCACGTGGCCGCCCCTCGCGCCGCCGGCGGCGTCGGTCGCGCCGACGCGCTAGCTTCGAGGAATGCGCGAGCTCGCGCGGCCGTTCGGCCGGGAGCGGGGAGGAAAGCGCCGTGGATCATACGAACGTTCGTCGCATGCGGGCTCGCCCGCTCGTCGCGTTCGTCGCCAGCGCGGCCGCGTGTGGGTCGCCGACGCAGCCGACGAACGCGAGCGCCGAGGTGGTCCTCGCCGACGCGCCGGCGCCCCCCGCGTC
>DASYCF010000107.1:0-3576 GCA_036500365.1 Byssovorax sp. | reverse complement strand
CCCGGACGACCGGGTGAGCTCAGCGCATGACGAGGTAGGCGGCGAGCGCCACGCCGATGAGCGCGAGCCCAGCGACGAACCCGAGCAGCATCACGACCACGCCGCTCCGCTGCGCCGCGCGCCGCCGCGGCGCGGCTGCCTCGATCACGGGCGAGGCGTGCTGGAACATCGGCGCAGGCGGGGGCGGATACGCCTCGGCCATCGGCCGACGCAGCACGACCGGCGCCGATGGGCTCGCGACGGGCGCGTTGAAGTCGAGCATCTCCGTGCCGCGTCGGCCTGAGCCGCCGTCCGTCGCCGCGATCGCGCCGAGCGCGTCGGGCATCGCGACCGTGCGCATACCCGCGTCGAGGTCGTCGTCCGCGGCGTCGGGATCGCGCATCAGCGTGCGCGCGTCGTCGTCGGAGTCGTCGTCGGCGATGGCGCGCGCCGGCGGCGGCGGCCTGCCGAACTGTGGGAGCGGCGAAGCAGCCGCCGGGCTCACGGCGCCGCCGGCGGCGGGGCGCGGCGGCGGGCGCTTCGCCGTCTGGAACTGCGCGGGCGGCGGGGTCGACGGCGCGTTGCCCGCGGCCGGTGGCGGCACCGAGCGTCCCGGGTTGCTGCGCCGCCGCGCGGGACCGCCGAGGCGCGCCGGCTTGTCGGGCAGCACCGCGACGAGATCGCGCAGCGCCTTGCCGAGCTCTGCCGCCGACTGATGCCGATCCGCCGGCTTCTTCGCGAGCGCCTTCACGATGACCGCCTCGAGCCGCTCGTCGAGGTGCGGCGCGTACGCGCTCGGCTTCACGAGCGGCTCGTGGATGTGCAGCGACGCGGTGTGCAGCGGCGTGTCGCCCTCGAAGGGCACGCCGCCGCTCATCATTTGATAGAGCAGGATGCCCACCGTGTAGACGTCGCTCCGCGCGTCGACCTCGAGGAGCTGGCACTGCTCGGGTGACATGTACGCCGGCGTCCCGAGCTGCGTGCCCGCGCGGGTGAGCGCCGTCGGCTGCTCGTCGGAGTCGGGCGGGTCCTCGCTCGTGCCCTCCTCGAAGAGCATCTTCGCGATGCCGAAGTCGAGCACCTTGATGCGCTCGCCGCGCGGCTGCGACGTGTCGGGCACGACCATCACGTTCTCGGGCTTGAGGTCGCGGTGCACGACGCCGAGGTCGTGCGCGGTGACGAGCGCGTCGCAGACCTCGGCCATCATCCACGCCGCGCGCCGCTGCGACATGGGTCCGTCGCGGTCGAGCGTCGCCTGGAGATCGCTCCCTACGACGAGCTCCATGGCGATGTAGCTCAGGCCGTCGCTCGATCCCGTGTCGAGGATGCGCACGGTGTTCGGGTGCTGCACGCGCGCGGCCGCCTTCGCCTCGCGCGCGAAACGCTTCACGAAGCGCGGGTCGCTCGTGAGCGCGGCGCTCATGATCTTGACGGCGACCTCGCGCGGCTCGGTGTCCTGCGCGGCGACCCACACGGTGGCCATGCCGCCCTCGCCGAGGCGCCGGGTGATTCGAAAGCGCCCCGCGACGCGGGTGCCCACGAGATCGTTCACGGGCGGAGTGTCTCAGAAAAACGGTGGACCGGGCGAACTGTCGGGTGCCTTGACACGTCACGAAGGATGCCAAAATTCGTCGACGCGACCGACGCCCCACGAGCGGTGAACGTCGCGAAAAATCAGGGAAAGTAACCCGCGAGCCGAGCGCGTCGCGGGCGGCGCGCTGCCGTCGACGCCCTTCGTCGATCGCGGCGCTCGCGCCCGTGGCCGCGTCGCGCCCGGAGGAGGCCACCATGTTCTATCGATTCCACGACGACTTCGACCGACAGTTCTCGGCGCTCGATCAGCTGCGTCGCCACGTCGACCGCGCGTTCCAGGAGGCCGACGGTCAACGCGCCGTCAGCGACGGCCAGGGGGCGCTGCGCGACCTCGGCGACAAGCTCGTCGTCCGCGTCGACCTGCCCGGCGTCGCCGACTCCGACGTGAAGCTCGAGGTGCACAACGACGTCTTGTCGCTCAAGGCCGAGCGCAAGGGCGACGCCCCCGAGGGGTTCGGCGTCCAGCGCCGCGAGCGCGGCGGGACGAAGCTCGCGCGCACGTTCGCGCTGCCGTGCGCCGTCGACGTCGAGCGGACGACCGCCGCGCTCACGAACGGCGTGCTCACGCTGACGCTCCCGAAGGCCGAGAGCGCGAAGCCCCGGACCATCGCCGTCAAGGCGGGCTGATCCACGACACACGACGAGGAGGACACGATCATGAACGAAGCGAAGACCACCCAGCCCAGCGCCGGCGCGCGCGGCGCCGAGAAGCTCCAGACCACGGTCGAGCTGACGCCCGCCGTCGACGTCTACGAGAACGAGAACGAGGTGCTGATCCTCGCGGACGTACCCGGCGTCGAGAAGGACGGCGTGAGCGTCCACTTCGAACGGCGCGAGCTCGCCATCGCGGCGAAGCGCGACGTCGACGGCCAGGCGTACGAGTACGCGCGCGCGTTCACCGTGCCGAACGGGATCGACGCCGAGCGGATCACCGCTAACCTCAAGCACGGCGTGCTCACGGTGCGCCTGCCGAAGTCGGCGGCGCTGAAGCCGCGCGCGATCTCCGTCACGGCGGCGTGAGCCCCGCGTCCTCGAGGAACGCGCGCGTCGTCGGGTCGCCGAGCGAGAGCGGCGGCAGGTACGGCCCGACGCGCGCGCGCCTCCACCACGCGTGGCTCCCGTCGCCGATGCGCGTGAACTCGTAGCGATAGAGCTCGGCGCGCACGAACCGCGGCGGCTGGTCGGGGAAGGGATCGACGGCGAAGAGCCCGCGCACGGGGCGATCCCCGGCGAGGAGCTTCGCCGCGAGCTCGACGACCCACGGCTCCTGCTCCGGCGTCGAGAACCCGGCGAACCACATCTGCCAGTCGAGCCGCAGGTGATACGGCGTGACGACGCAGGGCCGCCGCGTGACGTCGCCCGGCTCGCAGGGGAGCTCGTACTCGAGCCATTTCGTCGACGCGGTGACCTCCCGATCCCGCGTGCCCTCGAGGATCACCTCGTGGCGCACGCGGCCGACGGAGCCGAACGCGCCGTACGTGTTCACGAGGTCGAACGGCTCGAAGCCCCGGTTCATCGCCTGGTGCGACGAGAGCAGGTTGTCGATCGGGCCGACGCTCAAGAAGCCGACGACGACCGCGAGCGTGATCGCCGCGTAGCGCTGCGGCGTCGTCTCGACGGCGGCGGCGGCGACCTCGCGCGCGTGATCGACGAGCCGCCTCGGCAGCGCGCGCGCGAGGAGGTCGTCGTCGAGGCACGCGATCGCCGGCACGATCGTGAGCCAGTTCAAGAAGCTCAGGTTGCCGCTCGCGATCAGCACGAGCTGGAACGCGATCATCGCGCAGCCGGCGACGCGTCGCGCGCGCCGGGGGCCGAACGCGAAGAGCGGCGCCACGAGCTCGACGGCGTGGTTCACGAGCACGCCGAGCGCGTGGAACCACGGCGGCGCCTGGTGCAGGAGCCACGCGAGCGGGTTCGGGTTCGGCTGCGTCTCGTAGTGGTAGACGAGGCATGTGAGGTCGCGCCAGCACGGGTCCCCGCGCAGCTTGATGAGCCCCGCGCCGA
>DASYCF010000106.1:0-4976 GCA_036500365.1 Byssovorax sp. | reverse complement strand
CAGCGGGCCGACCTCGCGCGGGAGCGGCGCCTCCGCGAGGCAGCGCTCGATCGCGTGGGCGCAGCGCGGGTGGAACGGGCAGCCGCGCGGCACGTGCGCGAGCGACGGCGGCGCGCCCGGGATCGCGACGAGCGACTCGGTCGCCGCCTCGTCGAGGCGCGGGATCGAGCGCGTGAGGCCGATCGTGTACGGGTGCGCGGGCCGCGCGAAGATGTCGTCGACCGGCCCCTCCTCGACGACGCGGCCCGCGTACATCACGGCGACGCGGTCGCACACCTTCGCGACGACGCCGAGGTCGTGCGTGATGAGGACCACGGCGAGGCCGAGCTCGCGCTTCATGTCCACGATCAAATCGAGGATCTGCGCCTGGATGGTGACGTCGAGCGCGGTGGTCGGCTCGTCGGCGATCAAGAGCGCCGGGTCGCCGAGGAGCGCCATCGCGATCATCACGCGCTGGCGCATGCCGCCGGACATCTGGTGCGGGTAGTCGTCGACGCGCGTCTCGGGCGCGGGGATGCCGACCTTGCGCATCATGTCGATGCTCTTCGCGCGCGCCTCGGCGCGGCTCGCGCCCGCGTGGACCTCGAGCACCTCGCCGAGCTGCACGCCGACGCGGAGGTACGGGTTGAGCGACGTCATCGGGTCCTGGAAGATCATCGCGATGCGCGCGCCGCGAACACGCCGCAGCTCCGCGTCGCTCGCCTTCAAGAGATCGATCGCCGCGGCCCCGCTGCCGCCGGTCGCGATCCCGCGCGCGTCGTCTTCGAAGAGGATCTCACCGGCCGTGATCTTCCCCGGCGGCGACGGGACGAGCCGCAGGATCGAGAGCCCGGTGACGCTCTTGCCCGAGCCGCTCTCGCCGACGATGCCGAGCACCTCGCCGCGATCGACCGAGAAGGAGACGCCGTCGACCGCGCGCACGACGCCGTCGTCCGTCGTGAACTGCGTGTGGAGATCGCGGACGTCGAGGAGCGGCATCAGACCTCCGCGCGACCCGAGACACGGGCGAGGCCGAGCGCGGCGACGAGCCCGGGCCACTCGGCGATCGAGGTGACGAAGCGCGGCGCGCCGCACCGCTGCGTCTCGATCGACCAGCCACCCCCGAAGTCGGGCGCGCCGATCGAGAGCGGCTTGCCCACCGCGCCGCCGACGCGGACGACGGGCATCACCGCGGTCACGCGGCCCGGATACACCTTGTGCGCCGGCTCGACGCCGAGCGCGGCGAGCGACCCCGCGAGGATCGGCGCGCCTCCGGTGAGCGGGACGACGGCGACGCGATCGCCTGCGATCTCGATCGCGTGCGTCGGCGCGGGCTTGATGGCCGCGCGCACCGCCGTGACGACGAGTCCCAGCACGGCGACGCCGACGGACGCGACGAACTGTGGATCCGACGGCTGGACGCCTCCGCTGCTCGGCGCCGCGAAGCACGCGATCGCGGCGGAGAGCGCCATCGCGACGAGCCACGGCGCCATCGTCGACAGCGCCCCGCGATGCGGCGCGAGCGGACACGAGAACGACGCCGCGCGCGCGGGGCCGTCGTGCGTGCCGAACGGGGGCGCGGGCATGTGCGACCTACTCCTTGCGCACGCGCGGGTCGAGCGCGTCGCGCAGCCCGTCGCCGAGGAAGTTGAAGCAGAACAGCGTGAGCGCGAGCATGGCCGCAGGGAACGCGAGCTGCCACGGGTAGAGGTCCATCGTCTCGGCGCCGGTCGACGCGAGCTGGCCCCAGCTCGACAGCGGCTCCTGCGTGCCGAGGCCGAGGAAGCTCAAGAACGCCTCGACCATCATGACCTCGGGGATGGTCAGCGTCGTGTAGACGATGATCGGCCCGAGCGCGTTGGGCAGCAGGTGCCGGAAGATCAGCGCGCGGTGGCCGACGCCGATCGAGCGCGCCGCCTCGACGAACGGCTGGCCGCGCAGCGCGATCACCTGCCCGCGGACGATGCGGGCCATCGTCAACCACGAGATCGCGCCGAGCGAGACGAACACGAACACGATCTGGAAGACCGGGAAATACGACGGATCGTCGGGGTGCTTCACGAAGAGCCCGAGGCCCCACACGAACGCGCGGTGCGCGCTCGACCGCTCGTTGACGACGAACGTCGTGAGCAGGATGACGAGGATGAGCAGCGGGAACGTGTAGAGGAGATCGACGAAGCGCATCATCCACGCGTCGATCTTGCCGCCGAAGTACCCGGCGACGCCGCCCCACGTGACGCCGATCGCGAAGCTCATGAGCGTGGCGACGACGCCGACGGCGAACGAGACGCGGCCGCCGAAGAACACGCGCGCGAGCATGTCGCGGCCGTGGTAGTCGGTCCCCATCCAGTGCTCGAGCGACGGCGGCTGCGAGCCGATCGACAGATCCGTCGCGTCGTAGCGGTACTTGCAGAGCTCGGGCGCCGCGACGCACAGCACGAAGACCACGGCGAGGATCGCGGCGCTGACGACCGCGGCGCGGTTCTTCACGAGGCGCCGACACGCGTCGCGGAAGAGGCTCGATCCGCGCTCGAGCGCGGCGGCTCCGTCGGCTCGGCGCTGGGTCTCGGCCGTCACTCGAGCTCCACGCGCGGGTCGAGCAGCGCGTACGCGACGTCGACCACGGTGTTCGAGAGCATGAGGATGAGCCCGTAGACGAGGGTGACGCCGACCATCAGGTTGTAGTCGTGGTTCAGCGCCGCCTCGACGAAGTAGCGGCCCATGCCGGGCACGTCGAAGATCTTCTCCACGACGAGCGAGCCGACGAGCAGGCCCGAGAAGCCGGGGCCGAGGTAGCTGACGACGGGCAAGAGGCCGCCGCGGAGCGCGTGGCGGATCACGATCGCGCGCTCGCTGAGGCCCTTCGCGCGCGCAGTGCGCACGAAGTCGCTGCGGACGACCTCGAGCATGCCGCCGCGCGTGAGGCGCGCGATGTACGCCGCCATCGGGAGGCCAGCGGAGAGCACCGGGAGCACCATGTGCCGCCACGTCTCCCAGCGCGCGACCGGCAACAGGTAGAGCTCGAGCGAGAAGACGAGCACGAGCATCGGCGCGAGCACGAAGCGCGGGATCGACACGCCGAGCATCGCGACCGCCATCGAGAGCGTGTCGGCCCACGTGTTCTGCTTCACGGCGCCGATCACGCCGAGCGGCACGCCGACGACGATCGCGACGACGAGGCCGAGCACCCCGAGCTCCATCGAGACGGGCAGGCTGAGCGCGATGATCTCGCCGACGGTGCGGTTCGGGTACTTGAAGCAAGGCCCGAGATCGGCGTGGAAGACGAGCGCCGACAGCCAGTCGAGGTACTGGCGCCAGATCGGATCCGAGAGGTGGTACTTCGCCGCGAGCGCGGCCTGGATCTCGACGGGGACGCTGCGCTCTTGATCGAACGGCCCGCCGGGCGCGAGGCGCACGAGCACGAACACCGCCGTCGCGACCAGGAGCATCATCGGGATGATCGCGAGGACGCGCTTGACGAGGTACGCGATCACGGCGGCTCCGGTGTGCCCGCGTCGAGCGGCGCGCCGAGGCGGCCCGGCGGCGGCGGCTCGAACGGCGCGAACGCGGGCGCGTTCGGCGCGCCCTTCGCCCAGTCGGGGTCGATCCAGAAGTACTCGTAGAGGTGCAGGTTCCGGGGCGTGCCCCAGTGGCCGCGGACCCACGGCTTCACGAGCGTCGACTTGGTATAGAAATAGAGCGGGATGCGCGGCATCGCGTCGACGGCGATGCGCTCGGCCTCGCGGTAGAGCTTCATGCTCTTCGCGCGATCGGGCTCGCGGCCCGCCGCGTGGAGCGCGTCGTCGAACGCGGCGCTCCCCCACCCGGTCGTGTTCTGCGGCGTGCCCGAGGCGAAGGTCTCGAGGAACGAGCTCGGGTGGTTGTACGCGGCGACCCAGCCGAAGCGCATGATCTGGAAGTTCCCGTCGCGGAAGTTCTTCAGCATCACGCGCCACTCCTCGTTGCGGAGCGTGACGGAGACGCCGAGGTTCTTCTTCCACATGCCCTGCACGGCGACCGCGATCTGCTTGTGGCCCTCGCTCGTGTTGTAGAGGAGCTCGAGCGGCGGCATGCCCGTCGCGCGGAGCTCGCCGTTCTCCTCGACGACGGGGAATCCCGCCTCGCCGAGGAGCGCCCGCGCGCGCGCCGGGTCGAACTGACGCTCGGGCGCGGCGAACGGATCGCCGCCGTGCGCGCGCTCGTCGGCGACCTCGTCGGCGTAGCCGAGGCCGGTCATGTCGGGCACGTAGTGCGTCGCAGGGATCTGGCCGCCGCGCGTGACCTTCTCGACGACCTGGCGCTTGTCGATGGCGAGGTCGAGCGCGTGGCGCACGCGCGCGTCGTCGAGCGGGGGCCTGCGCGTGTTGAGCTCGAACCAGTACACGCTCAGGATCGGGTCGTTCTTGTAGTCCTTGTACGGCCTGAGCCTCGGCTGGAGCTCGCTCGGGAGCGACACGTTGTCGCCGATCTGATCGATGTCGCCCGCTTTGTAGAGGTTCAAGGTCGCGTGGTAGTCCTCGACCTCGGCCCAGACGATGCGATCGAGCTCGATGGCCTTCGCGTTCCAGTAGAACGGGTTCGGCTTCATCGTGATTTCGTAGCGGAAGCGCCACGTATCGAGCATGAACGGGCCGTTCGAGATCATGCTCTCGGGCCGCGTCCAGAGGTCCTCCTGGCCGCGCGCGAGGAACGCCTCGACGACGTCGGCGCGCACGGGGAAGAGCGCCGTGCTCGACGTGAGGTCGGTGAAATACGGCGTCGGGTTCTCGAGCTCGACGTCGAGCGTGAGGTCGTCGGTCGCGCGCACGCCGACGACCGACGCGTCGTCGCCCACGTCGTCCTCGTCGACGAAGCCGATCGGCGCGGGCGCGGGCGGCACCTCGGCGGAGGGCGTCGCAGGATCGTACGTCGGGAGCGCGTCGTGCCTCGCGACGAGGAGCCAGCGCTTGGGCGGCTTCTTGCCAGGCTCGCGCGTCATGCACGTCGGCGCCCAGCCC
>DASYCF010000105.1:0-5353 GCA_036500365.1 Byssovorax sp. | reverse complement strand
TCGGCGTGTAGAAGTCCGCGTGCGCCTCCACGTCGGTCGGCGCGTCGACGTTGCCGCGGCGCGCTTGCTCCACGGCCAAGCGCGCGGCGATGGGGCCCACCCACATCGACTCGATGGCGAGCTCGGAGTTGTTCTCGAGCTCCTTCTGCGCCGACGCGAGCGCTGCGGCGACGTCGTCGGCGCTCAAGCGCGTCTTGCCCGCGAGCGAGCCGAGCACCGCGCTCGCCTTGGGCGGCGCTTCCATGTCGCAGACGGCGCCCGCGCATTGGCCGTGCGTGGAGATGAGCGCGGCCACCGCCTCGGGGTCGACCTTGTGCTCGCGCGCGGCCTTCTCGATCGCCGGCGGCAGCGCACCGAGCGCCGCGTCCTGCGACTTCTGTGGATCTTCGGGCGTGGACACCGCGGTCTCGTGGCCCTTGAACGTGGAGATCCACGACGGGTGATCTTTTTGGCCGCGCGCGATGTTGACCGCGGTCTCGCCGAGGGCGCCGAGCGGCGTCTTCGCGTACACGGCGTAGACGAGGACGATCATGAGCGCGGCGTCGAGGAGCCCGTGCCTCTTCACGGCACCACCTCGATGCGCGCCACCAGCGAGAGCAGATCGTGCGAGGCGAGGCCCGCGAGCGCAAGCGGCAGCGCCAACAACAAGAGCCAAATGCCGCGCCCATGCAGGTTGACGCGCGCACGGATCATGGCGACGCGCGGAAAGCGATGCGGCTTCTGCAGGCGCTCATCCATCTTCTGGCGGGCGCGATCGTAGCGAGCGCGGGACGAGAGCAGCGCGCCGTGGAGGAGATCGGGGAAGAAGCGCCACACCAGGAGCGCTGCCGCCAGGATCCCTGCCGCGGCGGCCGCGTGGCTCGCCCACAGAAAGTCGGGCGCCAGGTGCTGCTCGAGGTCGCGCACGATGCCTTCGACGGCGAGGGCCGCGGTGAGGGCGCCGCCGAGCGCGTAGGCGAACAGCGTGGGGATCACGGCGATGCGCTCGAGATCGAGCGGCGACAGCGCGCTCTTCATTTGCGCGGCGCTCGCCTTCAGCTCACCGAGCATACCCGCGGGCTCGTCGTCGTCGGCGTAGCGCCCCCAGGCGAGGCCGATGAGCAGCACGTCGAGCAGCAGCTCGGAGAACAGCGAGAGCGCGAGCGAGAGCTTGTCCTTCTCGGGCAGGTCCACGAACGAGGCGAACGCGGCCGAGGCTTTGAGCGCGGCTTCGCTGCTGATGCCGCCGGCTTGCGCGAGCCAGTCGAGGAAGCCGGTGACGGTGTTGTCGACGGCGAGGTCGATGGCGTCGATGACGGTGTAGGCCACGTCGTCGAGGTGGTCGGCGGCCATGTGCACGCCCATGAACACCAGGCACAAAGCGGCGACGCGACGGATCAGGCGCCGCTGCGAACCGAGCGCGCGGGTGAGAGCGAGGTAGAAACCGAGCAGGGCACGCACAGAGGCTCAATCACCATGAACGCGCGAGATCCCGCGCGGTTCCATCCAGGTTGCAAAAGTCGCGGATCTGCGACGGATATGTCTGAGAGGACTCGCTTTGCACCCATCGGGTCAAGCCCACGATAAGCGCCGTTTGCTCGTCGTGCGTGATCGCGCACACGCCGCGGCTGCGCGGCCCTCCGCCGGCGACGCCGTGTGGACCGAGCGCGAGCTGTTCGAGCGCCTCGCGGCATGGGCGGCGTTTCGCGGTGGTTACCTGCGGGACGAGCGCGCCCCGCTCTGGTCCATCGCGCGCGCGCTCGCCCGCGGCAGCGGCCTGTCCGCGCGCATCGCGCACGACGCGGCCGACCTCCTGCGCGCCCTCGTGCACGGCGGCGGCGATCCCTCGGCCATCGCCGCCGGCCTGGCACAACAGGGCGCGCTCGAGCTGCGCGGCTTGTTCGGCGCGCTCGCCGAGGCCGAGCGCGAGCTCGCGCGCCTCGGCCGCGTCGACAACGCGCGCGGGTTGGCGCTCGCCGTCGCCGCGCTCGAGCAGCGCAGAGAGTGCCCGGCCGTGTTGCGCGCGTTTTCGCAGGTGTGCGTGCTCGACCTCGTGGAGCCGAGCGACCTCGAGCTGCGCGCGCTCGTCGCGCTCGCTCGCGCCGGCGTGCCGTTGCTCGCGCGCGTCCCCGTCGACGGCGCGGGCCGCGGCTTGCTCGCCGGCGTGGAGCCGGTGCTGCGCGCGCTCGAGGCCGCCCACGACGCCGACGCGCTCGAGCTCGAGCTCGACGACGTCAGCGAGGCGCCGCACGGCACCGCACCCGCGCTCGCGGCGTTCGCGCGCGCGTTCTACGGCGGCACCACCGCACGCGACGCCCCCGTCGAGATCGCCCTGTGCGCCGACGAGGCGGACGAGGCGCGCGCGGTGGCGTCCGTGGTCGCGGCATGGCGGCGCGCGGGGACGTCGTCGTCGTCGTCGTCGTCGTCGTCGTCGTTGTCGGTGCCGCGCATCGCCGTGGCGGTGCGCACCGTGGACGAGGGCGCCGCGCGCATCGCCGACGCGCTGCACGCGCAAGGAGTGCCGTTTCACTTGCAGCGCCGTCCCCTCGCGGCCACCGCCGCCGCGCGCCTGGTCCTCGACGTGCTCGCGCTCGCTCGCGACGGCGCCCCGCGCGATCGGATGTTGGCGGTGCTGTCGAGCCCCGCGCTCGCGCACCACGTGTCCTCGGAAGAAGGCGCGCGCGTGCTGCGCGTCTTGCGGCTCGCGGCCGCGCGCAGCGACGTGGAATCGGGATTCGGCGACGGGCGCGGCGGCTACCGGCATCGCCTGCAGCGCTATCGCGCGGGCCTCGCGGGCGGCGACCGCGACGACGTCGATTTCACCTTGCTCAGCATCGAGCGCGCGCTCTCGCTGGCGCACGCGCTGCCGCAAGAGGCGCCGCTCGCGGAGCACCTGCGCGCGCTCACGTCGCTGCTCACGCGCCTGTTTCGCCTCGACGCCAGCGTCGACACCACCGACCTCGGCCGCGCCGACGTGCGCGAGATCCTCGACGACGCGCACGCCGCGAGCGCCCTGCAGCACGACGTTGCGCTCGTGCCCATCGCCGCGTTCGCCACGCTCGTGCAGCGCTTGTTCGAGCGCGCGCAAGCGCCGCCGCTGTCCGTCCACGACGCCAGCGCCGTCGAGATCTTGTCGCTGCCCGAGCTCTGGGGCCGCGCGTTCGATCACGTCGTGGTCGCCGGGTGCGTGGAGGGCCGCTTGCCCAAGAGCGAGCGCACCGAGCGCCTCCTCGCCGACACCGATCGCGCGCTCATCAACCGCGCCGCCGGCAAGCGCGTGCTGCGCCTCCTCGACGACGATCCGCTCGAGCCCTCGCCGGTGCCGCGCGCGCAGGCCCTCGAGACCCTGTGGATGCTCGGTGCGCTGCGCGCGCCGTCGTCGTCGTTGCTGTTGACCGCGCCGGCGCGCGACGGCCGCGGCCGCGAGCTGTCGCCGAGCGTATTCTTACTCGAGTGCGCCCGCGCGCTCGGCGACGGCGGTGTTCACTTCGCGCGCGAACCTTCGCCGCGCTCCCGCACCGTCCAGATCGCGTCGCTGCGTGCGCGCTCGCTCCTCCATGACGACGTGGCCGCGGCGCACGGCATCGAGCCGAGCTTGCTCGCGCGCGCAGACCTCGCGACCACACTCGCGCGGCAACGCAGCCGCTTCTTTGCGCTCAAGAAGCGCGTAGCGCTCGCCGAGATCAAAGCGCCTTATGCGTTCGCCGTCGACGAGCGCCGCATGCAAAACGCATTTGCGGCCTCGTTCGGCCTGAGCGCGGAGCGCCCGCTCACACCCACGCGCTTGGAAGCGTTGGCCGAGTGTCGCGTGCATGGATTTCTGCAACACGTGCTCAAGGTCGACGTGGATCCGCCCGCGGGCAACGCGGCCGACGCACGCGTGCTCGGCACGCTCGCGCACACCGCGATGGAGCGCTTCTTCCGCGAGCGCAAGGCCGGCAACGTCCCCGCCTCGCGCATCACGCCCGCCGACCGCGCTCGCGTGCGCGCCCTCGTCGTCGAAGAGGCCAACGCCGTCGTCGCCACGGGTCACCTCGCGGCCATCCGCGCCCAGGTCGCGTGGCTCGAGACGGCGCTCGTGCGCGCCGTGTCGATGTTGGCGCGCGCGCCGCTCGTGGCGTCGGTGGAGCCGCACGACTTCGAGGTGCGCATCGGCGTCGGCGATCAGAGCGCACCGCAGGAGGCCGCCGCGTTCGGCGCCGCCCCCATCGAAGCGCACGGTCGCCGCCTCTGGCTCGGCGGCGTCATCGATCGCATCGACGAGGGCCCCACGGCCCGCGCGGTCATCGACTACAAGACGTCGAGCACGGGCACCATTCGTCGCAAAGCCCACCGCGACGTGCTGTTCGAGAAGCACTTCCAGTTGCTGTTGTACTTGCGCTTGCTCGAGCACCACCGGCCGACGCCGCCGCACGCGCGCCTGCACGGCTACCTCATCTCGCTGCGCGACGGCACCACGAGCGCCGACGTCGCCGAGGTCCCCGACCTGCGCGCCCGCATCGTCGACGACACGCGCGCAGACGGCCTCGCCGCCGGCGTCGCCCGCGTGATCCTCCCGATCCTCGACGGCGCTCTCCCGCCCGACGCCGGCGACCGCTGCGAAGACTGTCGCCTGCAGCGCTTCTGTCGCGTGCCCCTTGCCGCCGAGTTCGCCCCCGACCTCGACGACGTCGACGAAAGCGCCGACCCATGATGTACCGCGATCCGCACACTCGCATCGACGACCTCGACGCCGGGGCGCAGGCTTGCCTGCGCTCGAACGGCACACTCGCGTCGACGACCTCGACGCCACGGTGCAGGCTGGCCGGCGCTCGAACAGCACACTCGCATCGACGACGTCGACGCCGGGGCGGAGGCTTGCATGCGCTCGAACGGCACACTCGCACTCGTCGACGCCGCGGCACAGGCATGCCTGCGCTCGAACAGCACACTCGCATCGACGACGCCGGGGCGCAGGCTGGCCTGCGCGAGAACGGCACACTCGCGTCGACGACCTCGCACTCGACATCGAAGCTCAGTGCGCACTTTCGCGCGCGGAAGCGAGCGCGGGGTCGCGCCATGAGTCGAACGCTGATCGTCGCCCACCGAGAGTCGAGCGCTGCGTCGTCGCCCACCGAGCGTCGAGCGCCGGCCGTCGCCGTGAGCGCGTCGTTGCGATCGCGAGTCGACGTCGCCGAGCGGGGCCGAGAGGGCGAACACCAAGCGGGGAGTGGGGTGGAAACCGGCGGTGGATTTGAACGGGACCGCGGCGCGGCGGAGCATCCGCTCGGAGCACCGCATCAGGTCGTGATGACTCACCAGCCGGAGCGTGCCCGACTTGACGAACCGGAAACGAAACTTGTCACCGAGCATTGGGTTCGGCATCTTGGATGCG
>DASYCF010000104.1:0-7560 GCA_036500365.1 Byssovorax sp. | reverse complement strand
ACGCCCCCGCCGAGCCCGGACGGGGTACCAGACGCGAAGGCCGACGCCGACGCGGCGCACGACGAACCGGACGAGCCGTCTCGACGCCCGCCCGACGAGGGCGGCGCGCTGAGGACCCTATTCTATGCGCTGTGGCTCGGCGCCTTGCCCTTCGCGCTCACGATCGGCGCGGTGTGGGTGCTCACGCCGCCCGAGCAGGCCGCGTCGCCGGGCGCGCTCCGCGTCTTCGTGCGCGATCAGCAGATCCCCGCGGGGATCGTGCTCTTCACGATGTTCGCGATGATCGTCTGGCGCTTCCGTCACGATCTGCCGCTCGCGGGCTACATCGGCGTCGGCGGGCGCAAGGACATCCCCGCCGCGGCGCGCGCGCGGTTCGAGGACGCGGCCGCGCTGGTCGACGAGGCGCGGCGCATCCTGCGCAGCCGCAGGCGCGAGGTCGAGCGCGAGCTCACCACCTCGGAGCGCGACCAGCTCGCCCAGGCGCTCGCGTCGCTCGAGAAGGCGATCGGCGCGGCCGAGTTCGACGCCGCCGAGTTCGACGCGACCCACGCGCGCGCCGACCGCGCCGTCGGCGAGCACCTGTCGCGCTGGCGCAAGGGCGAGATGCGCGAGTACGCCGAGTCGATCGGCATCGCCGTCGCCGTCGCGCTCCTCCTCCGCGCGTTCGTCGTCGAGGCGTTCAAGATCCCGAGCGGCTCGATGATCCCCACGCTGATGGTCGGCGACCACATCTTCGTGAACAAGTTCACGTACGGGCCGCTCGTGCCCTGGACCGACACGCGCCTCTTCGCGCGGCTGCCGCCCGCGCGCGCCGACGTGATGGTCTTCAAGTTCCCCGAGAACATGGAGCAAGACTTCATCAAGCGCGTCATCGCGCTGCCCGGCGACACGCTCGAGGCGATCGACGGCCGGCCCGTGATCAACGGCCGCCTCCTGCCGCACTGCTACGTCGGCCGCTTCCACGTGGTCGACGAGACGAAGCTCAAAGAGCTCTTCATCGAGTACATGGACGACCGCGCCTATCTCACCCTCTTCGAGGCGATGCCCACGCAGCAGACCTGCGCGCCGTCCGAGGAGTGTCCGGGCGGGCTCACCTGCCGCGGCGGCGTGTGCGGCGCACTCCAGGGCCCGTTCCACGTCGGCGCGCGGGAGGTCTGGGTGATGGGCGACAACCGCAACAATAGCCACGACTCGCGCACGTGGCGCGGCGGCCTCGGCGCCGGCGTGCCGTTCGAGAACATCAAGGGCCGCGCGATGTTCGTGTGGATGAGCTTCGGACCGGGCGGCGGCGTCGCGCAGGATCGCCTCTTCGTCAACGTGATGGGCCGGCCGAAGGTGCCCGCGAACCAGGAGCCAGGCCTGGACGCCGCGGTCGAAAAGTGCCTCGCAAACCGACCCCCGCTCTCCGAGACGACGCCCCCTCCCGCGCACTGAAGGCCCGCGATCCACTCGGGGGAACCCCCAGATTGTTGGACGGAGCGCCCCTACCCTGTTGTACCGTTCGCCACGGATTCGCCCACGGAGGGACACACGGATGACGAACAGGTTCAGCGCGTTCGCGCTCGTTGCATCGATGATCACGTTTGGGACGGTCGGTTGCGGTGGTGGCGGTGACGCCGCGCCCGCTGGCTCCGCGTCGGCTTCTGCTTCGGCCGCGCCGAGCGCCGCGCCGTCGGCCGCGGCGAGCGCTGCCCCGAGCGCGACGGCCTCGGCCGCACCCGCGGAGAGCGCCGCTGCGTCGGCTGCGCCCGCCGACAGCGCCGCGCCCGCCGACTCGGCCTCGGCGGCTGCCGCCGACGCCGACGACGAGACCGACGCGAAGACCGGCAAGAAGACCGGCAAGAAGAAGGCGAAGGGCGGCGGCGGCAAGAGGAAGCACTGATCGCCGCGTGCGCGCCCCGCTCTGGTCAGCGCAACGCCTCCGCTCTATAGGCTTGGGCGATGGCTGACGGCATGTGGGCGCTCACGTACGACCGCGCCAAGGATCCGTGGGAATCGACCGTCGGCCTCCGCAAGACGGAGGTCGAACGGCCGGTGATCGACGAGTCGCGCGACTATCACGACCGCTCGAGCGTGCTCGTGAAGCCGATGATGACGGGCTTCTGCGGGTCGGACCGGGGCATCTGGTTCCGCAAGGCCTTCCGCGACATGATCTTCGGCTCGCTGGATCGAGACCGTAAGGACGTCCGCACGATCGGCCACGAGCTTCTGGGGAAGGTCGTGGCGGTGGGCACGGACGCGCGGCGCACTTACGGTCTCGAGGTCGGCGACGTGGTGACGACCGAGAGCCACATCATCTGCGGCGCCTGTTACCAGTGCCGCATCGGCGACACGCACGTCTGCGCCGACGACAAGATCATCGGCATCAGCGAAGACGGCTGCTTCGCCGAAGAGGTGAAGCTCCCGGCGAAGACGATCTGGCGCACGAACCTCGAGCGCATCCGCCCCGAGGTCGCCGCCGTCCAAGAGCCCTTCGGCAACGCGGTGCACGCGTGCACGAAGGTGAACCTCCGCGGCAAGCGCGTCGCCATCGTCGGCTGCGGCACGATCGGCCTGTTCGCCGTCGCGATCGCGCGGGCCATGGGCGCGAACTACATCGTCGGCGTCGAGCCGATGGAGAACCACGCCGAGATGGCGCGCCGCCTCGGCGCCGACGTCGTGCTGAACCCGCACAACAGCAACGGTCACGCGAGCGACCCCGAGCTCACCGAGCGCATCCGCAAGCTGACCGACGGCGTCGGCGTCGACGTCGCGCTCGAGATGACGGGCATCAACTCGAGCGTCAACAACGCGATCCACGCGGTGCGCCGCGGCGGCGACGTGATCCTCTTCGGGCTCAAGAGCGGCGACGCGGTGATCGAGAACTTCGACCGGCTCATCGTCGACGGCATCAGCCTGCACAGCGTCATCGGCCGTCGCATCTTCGAGACGTGGCACATCACGCGCCACCTGCTCGAGTCGCGCGATCCGAACATCCACGACCTCGTGTGGGAGGTCATCCTGAACCGCGGCGAGGGGACGATCTTCGACTTCCGCGACTACGACCCCGCCAGCTTCCAGCGCGCGATCTCGACCTATCCGAAGGTCGTCATCCGCTACGAGTGACCCGAGGTCAGACCAGGCCCTGGGCCTTGCCGACCTTGGCGAACGCGGCGACGGCGTGATCGACGTGCGCGGGCTCATGCGCCGCCGACAGCTGGACGCGGATGCGCGCCTCGCCCTTCGGCACGACGGGGTAGCTGAAGCCGACGACGTAGATGCCCTCGTCGAGGAGCGCGGCGGCGAGCTCGGCCGCCTTGCGCGCGTCGCCGATCATGACGGGCACGATCGGGTGTGTGCCCGGCTTGATCGTGAAACCCGCGGACGTCATCCCGTCGCGGAAGCGCTTCGCGTTGGACAGCACGCGCTCGCGGAGCTCCGAGCTCCGGTCGAGCAGGTCGAACACGGCGATCGACGCGCCGGCGATCGCGGGCGCGAGCGTGTTCGAGAACAGATAAGGCCGCGAGCGCTGCCGGAGGAGCTCGACGATCTCGCGCCGACCCGCGGTGAACCCGCCGCTCGCGCCGCCGAGCGCCTTGCCGAGCGTCGACGTGAGCACGTCGACGCGGTGAAGCACGCCGCACGCCTCGGGCGTGCCGCGGCCCGTAGGCCCGATGAAGCCGGTCGCGTGCGAGTCGTCGACCATCACCATCGCGCGATATTTCTCGGCGAGATCGCAGATCGTGTCGAGCTTCGCGAGGTAGCCGTCCATCGAGAAGACGCCGTCGGTCGCGATCATCCGCAGGCGCTTGCCCTGCGTCGCGCGGAGCTCCCCCTCGAGCGCGGCCATGTCGCCGTTCGCGTAGCGGTGGCGCTCGGCCTTGCAGAGGCGGATGCCGTCGATGATCGACGCGTGGTTCAGCGCGTCGGAGATGATCGCGTCGTCCTCGCCGAGGAGCGTCTCGAAGAGGCCGCCGTTCGCGTCGAAGCACGAGCCGTAGAGGATCGCGTCGTCGACGCCGAAGAACCGGGCGATGGTGCCCTCGAGCCGTTTGTGGAGATCTTGCGTCCCGCAGATGAAGCGGACGCTCGAGAGGCCGAAGCCGTGCGAGTCGAGCGCCCGCCGTGCCGCCTCGAGGATTTCCGGGTGCGAAGACAGCCCGAGGTAGTTGTTCGCGCAAAAATTGAGGACGTCCCGGCCGTCCGCCGTGCGGATCTGCGCGGCCTGGGGTGAGACGAGCTGCCGCTCCTCTTTGAAGAGCCCCGCCTCGCGAATCTCGCGGAGCGTGGCCGCGTAGACCTGCTGCGCGCCGTCGAACATCCGCTTTCCATAGATCGGCGCCGGGCGCGCCGCGGCGGGAAAGCGCGTCAGGCGTCCCCGCGCGCCGCGCGACGAGCGGGTCGGAGCCAGATGTTCGCGGGGGGAGGAAGATTTCTGAAATCCGAACTGCCCGCGGAACCGTATGGCTTCCGGCCACGAGAGTCGCTTATCCTCACCCCGGTTTTCGACGCCGGGCGTCGAGGGCCCACGGCGAGGCGTGAACGCCCCCGTCGACGGCGGGCGCGAGTGGCGCACGAATCGAACGAAACCTGGGAGGATCGAAACCATGCTGCGTACCTCGAAGCTCTGCGGCGTCCTTGCGGCGCTCTCCGTCGTGGCCGCGACGTCCGTCGCGTCCGCGTCGAGCCACCGCGAAGCGCCGGCCATCTCGGAGGACCCGGCGGCTGACAACACCGACCTGTGGGCCTGGGCCGAGGGGCCGACGCTCCACGTCGTCGCCTCCTACATCCCGCTCGAGGAGCCCTCCGGCGGTCCGAACTTCAACAAGTTCTCGGACGACGTCCTCTACGAGATCCACATCACCAAGGGCGTCGCGAGCCTCGCCGACGCCGCGACGTACCAGTTCCGCTTCTCGACGGCGGCCCTCCCGCGGACGGCGGCGGACGGCTCCGCCACGTTCGGCGGTCGCGAGTTCTTCGCGCAGCTCGCGGGCACCGCGTCCGGCGGCTGGCCGGTGCAGACGTACACGGTCACGAAGATCGTCAACGGCACGGCGAGCGTGATCGGCACCGGCACGGCGGCGCCCCCGAACGCCGGCCCGCGAACGGACACGGTGCTCCAGCAGACCTACAACGACGCGTTCGCGGCGACCTTCCTCCAGACCCTCGGCACCGATGGCGTCTCGTGGGCGGGCCCCCGTGACGACGGGTTCTACGTCGACCTCGGCGGCGTCTTCGATCTCGCGAACCTCCGCCTCTCGCCGGCCCCCGGCAAGACGGCGCAGGACGGCGTCGCGGGCTTCAACTCGCACGCGATCGCGATCGACATCCCGCTCGCGGGGATCCTCGGCCATGCGCCGGGCAACGGCCCGAGCAACGCGGACCTCCTCGGCGTCTGGGCGTCGGCGAGCCGCCAGAAGGTCTCGATCATCCGCCACGACGGCACGACGACGCACCTCGGGCCGTGGACGCAGGTCTCGCGCCTCGGCATCCCGCTCATCAACGAGGCGGTCATCGGCCTGCAGGACAAGGACAAGTACAACCGGACGGTCCCGGCCGACGACGTCACGAACTTCGGCTCGTACTTCCTCAACCCCGTCATCGTGAAGGATGCCGAGGCGGTGATGATCTATGCGGCGTACGGGGTCGCCGACGCGTCGTCCTTCGAGACGAACCGCCTCGACATCATCGGCGTCATCAACATGAACGACATCCCGACGGCGGGCGCGCACGCGGTGCCGCTGACGGCGACGGGCGACGTGCTCCGCGTCGATCCGGGCTTCCCGGCCGGCTTCCCGAACGGTCGCCCGGTCGGCGGTGGTCCGACGGCGAACCAGGACCAGTCGGACGTGACCGACGTCATCCTCTCGCTCGCGCTGACGAAGCTCACCGTCCCGCCGGGGTGCGGTGGCCCGTCGGTGCCCGCGGTCGGCGATTGCGTCGACTCGAACGACAAGCCCTACCTCGCGTCGATCCCGTACCTCGCCCTGCCGTGGCGCGGCTTCGACGAAGGCCACGGCAAGGTCACGAACCCCTGAGCTCCTCGAGCTCCTGACAGCGCAACGGGCGCGCGGCTCACACCGCGCGCCCGATTGCTTTTTGTGCCGCGCGAGCCGCGTGCGTCGAGATCAGGGAAACAGCGCGCGCCACGTGCGGCGACCCACGACGCCATCGACGGCGACGCCGAAGCGAGCCTGCGCGCGGCGGACCACCGAGTCGGTCTGATCGCCGAAGTCGCCGTCGACGCCGATGTCCCACGAGAGATCCTTGAGCCGCTGCTGCACGCGCGTGACGAGCGTGCCGCGCGAGCCGCGCTTGAGCTCGACGCCCGGGTATCCCTCGCCGTTCGCCGGCGCGCGGGTCGCGGGCGGAGGTGCGTGCGCGTGCGCGGCGGGGGCGGGCGCCACGGGCGCGGCCGTCGTCGCGCCGCCGCCGCCGGCGGTGAGCGGCGTCACGGTGGTCGGCGTCCCGTCAGGCAGCGGCGGCGGCGGCCCGGGCTCGTGTCCCTGCGCGTCCGGCGCCCAGCCCCACGGGCTCACGTCCTCGCGCGAGGTCGGGTGGATCGAGATGTGGCAGTGGTGCTCGTGCGCGTTCGACCCGTGATACGCCCGCCAACCCTCGGCGGCGCGCGATCGATTGAAGATGTGCTTGTTGAAGATGACGTACGTCACGCGCGCGTCGGTGATCGCGTACGCGGCGATGATCGTGCCCGAGCAACCCGACGCCGGGTCGTTCGACACGTCGACGGCGTTGCCCAGGTTGTGGTCGCTCTTGGTCGCCTGGTGGCGCGCGTCGCCCATGATTCCGTCGCTCACCTTGCTGCGGTTCGGCCAGCGGCGGTTCGCGTCGTTGAGCGCCTTGCGGCACGCGGGTGCTTCAGTCGCCATGAACGGGACCCTCCTACGCTTCGTCGTGTCGGAAACGGATGCTCTCGAGGACGCGGTCGAGCACGGCGTCGCACGCGGCGCGCGCGGCGAGCGGACCGCGGAGCGCGAACATGAGGCTGGCGCCGCCGGCGCGGACGTGCGCGCGCCGCTGGTAGACGACGCCGTCGCCCGAGCGGAAGCGCGAGCAGATCTCGGCGACGGGCGCGCCGCCGGCCTCGCCCTCACGCGCGCCGAGGATCGCGAACTCCGCGCGCATCGCCGCGTCGATCTCGGCGCGAGCGCCGGCGATCGCCGCGATGTCGTGATCGCGAACCGCGGCGACGGGATCGTCGTGAGCGACGTCGAGCCGCTCGCGCGTGACCACGAGCTCGGCGTGCGCGCCGTCGAGCTCGAGATCGAGCGCGTGCGTCGTCTCGTCGACGGCGGCGTCAGGCACGTCGATCTCGGCGTCGTTCATGAGGTAGCGCGCCACGTCACGCCTCGAGCCGCACGATCAGCGCGTCGGGCGCGGCGGCGGCGAGCTCCGCCGACGACGACGCGAGCACGAGCTGGTTGTCGTCGCCGAGCGCGCCGAGCCCCTTCACGAACGCGCCGAAGTTCGCCGGATCCGCGTAGAGCTCCGGCCGATCGACGAGCACGAGCGACGAGACCAGATCGATGGCGATCGCGGTCGCGGCGAGGAGCACGGCGTCGG
>DASYCF010000103.1:0-1724 GCA_036500365.1 Byssovorax sp. | reverse complement strand
ACCGCGTGCGCGACGTACGCATACGCGGGCAGCGAGCGCTTCACCTCCGCGAACCCGCCGCGCTGTGCTCGCCGCACGAGCGCGATCGCAGCCGCGAGCCCGAGCAGGCCGACCGCGAACAGCGCCGGGACCGGTGACGCGCGCGGTGGCAGCGGCCGGCGCACGTCGTCGAACTGGCGCTTCGCCTCCTCGAAGGCGACCTCCGGCTCGGCGTCGTGGCGCAGCACCTTGCGGATCGCGCGGTTCGCGGGCTCCCACACGGCGCGCATCGCGACCCGCGACGGCATCGGCTCTGCGTACTCGGCCTCGCGCCGAAAGCCGACGAGGATCGGATCGGCGCTGTACTCGACGTCGACGCGGACGGTGAGCGCGTGGGCGATCTCGACGCGTGTCTCGGCGGCGGCGCGGTCCGCGAGGCGGCGGGCCAGCGCGCGGACGTCCGCGCGCGCGGCGCCCCGCGGCGAGAGCATCACCGACTCGAACGTCATGAGCGGGTGCATGCGCCCCGCGTTCGGTCGGCCGACGACGGGCAGCTCCGTGACGTAGTAGCGGAGCGCGTCGCTGCTCGGACCGATCTCGGCCGCGAGCCACGGGCCGCTGATCGCGAACGCCGCGCGCCCCGACTTGAAGAGGCTCGTCACGAGCGCGCCGTCCGCGTCCTCGGGCACGACGCGGCGGTCGACGAGCTCGCGCGCCATGCGCGCCGCCGCGTCGGCGCCGGGGCCGACGAGGCCGAACTGATCGTTCGGTCCGAGGAGGTGCGCGCCGTAGGCAGCAAAGAGGCCGGCCTGCGCGTAGGCGCTGTTCTCCCACGCGATCACGAACGTGCCGTCTGGGAGCACGGACCGCGATTTCGCGATGTCGTCGAGCGTCGGCTCGCTCTGCCACCGCGGCGCGAGCGCGACGTTCACGTACAGCGCGACGCATTTCTGCGAGAGGGGAACCGCCCACGCCACGCCGTCCTCCGAGACGGCGGCGACCGCCTGCGGCAGGAACGCGTCACGCTCCACGAACGCGTCACCGACCGGCGCGACGAGGCCGCGCGCGCGAAAATCGCCGAGCCGCTCGTGCGCGTCGATGAAGAGATCGGGGCCTTGTCCGAGCGGGATCGACGCGGCGAGCTTCGAACCGAGCGCGTCGTACGGCACGGCGAGCACCTCGACGGGCGCGCCCTTCCACGCCGCCAGGATCTCCGTGAGCGCGCGCTCCTCGTCGCCGCGGTACGCGTGCCAGAGGCGGATCGGCGCGTCGGCGCGCGCGTCGTGGGCGAGCGCGGCGACGAGCGCGATCGCGAGCGCGACGAGCGCGTGCGCGAGCCGACGACGAGGCGGGGGGCGCATCACGGCGCGCGCAGCGAGCGCCCGGTCGATCGATCGAAGAGGTGCACGTCGTCGAACGCGAGCTCGATGCGGTCGCCCTTCTTCACGGGCGCCGACGCCGCGACGCGCGCGACGAACGGCGCCGCGCCGAGCGTCCCGTGCGCGAACGACTCCGCGCCGAGCGCCTCGACGAGCGCGACGTCGAGCGGGGCGCCGCCGCCCTCGAGCCTCACGTCGTGCGCGCGCACGCCCACGTCGACGCGCGCGCCGACCGGGAGCTCGACGAAGCGCGCCGCCGCGATCGGGATCGCGACGCCGTCGTCGAGGTCGGCGACGATCGCGTCGCCGCGCCGCGCGAGGGTCGCCTCGACGAAGTTCATCGCCGGGCTCCCGAGGAAGCTCGCG
>DASYCF010000102.1:0-2184 GCA_036500365.1 Byssovorax sp. | reverse complement strand
CCAGTTTGATTCAGCCCCGCGACCCGAACGGCGCGCGCCCCCGGCGCGGCTCGCCGCGCGCGCCCAACGAACCCACGAACACGAGCGCTACGCCTTGCCTCCGATCTCCGACCAACTCTCGACGCTCAGCGATCGCGGACTCCGCAGGCTGCTCGGGGCGCGCACCTTCCTCCGCGGGCTCGAGTACTTTCGGCGGCGCGCCGTCGACGACATCTCGATCCGCGACGGCGTGGCGACCGGCACCGTCCGCGCCAGCGACTCCGAGCCGTACACCGTCAGCGTCGAGCTCACGCCCGCGGGCATCAAGTCGCACTGCACGTGCCCCGCGTTCGCGAAGGGCGGCCAGCACTGCAAGCACGTGGCCGCGCTGCTCATCAGCGTGCGCGATCAGGCGCGGGCGCTCTCTCCGCGACACGATCCACCCGCCGCGGCGCCGCAAATGCCGCAAACCGCGCACGCCGGGGGTGAGCTCTTGAAGCGCGTGCGACGGCGTGATCGCCGCGGGCTCCGGCCGAGCTCGCCGCCGATGGCGGCCTCCTCGAGCGTCGCCGCGATGGGGCCGCCTGGCTCGCCCGTGGGCCTGTCGGCGCCGCAGCACGACGCGACCGCGCGGCAGACGGGCATCGGCGCGTGGCTCCCGCCCGAGGGGATTTCTGGCGCGCGCCGCGTCGAGTTCCGCCTCCACGTCCGGCAGGGCGCGCTCACCGTGACCGTGCTCGACGCCGACGCGCGCGTGCCGATCCTGCCGTCGCAGGCGCTCGCGTGGCAGTCGCTCTACCCGACGCCCGATCGCGACGCGCTGCGCGTGCTCGCGCGCTTCGAAACTGGCAACCCGCGCCACCCCGCGGTCGACGTGCGCGGCGAGGACGTGGCCGAGGTGCTGCCGCTGCTCGAGGGTCAGCGCGTGCTGCTCGAGCCCGCGCTCATGCAGCTCCGCTTCGGCGAGGACTCGCTCCGCCCGCGCTTCGACCTCGAGCTCGTGAGCGGCGACACGATCATCGTGAAGGCGAGCTTCGAGCGTCAGAACGACAAGCGGAAGTTCTCGCTGCTCTCGGGCGGCTGGTTCGAGGGCTGGCCGGGCTGGCACATCGACACGCAAGAGGGCATCGCCCGCCGCGTCGACAAGCGCGTCTCCCCCGCGGCGCTCCGGCGGCTCCTGCGCTCTCCGACGATCGGCGAGCCCATGCGCGAGCTCGGTCGCGTCGTCATGCAAGGCCTGCCGAAGGTCGCGCTCGAGGTCGGCGCCGAGCTGCCCGATCTCGGCCAGGTCGCCGAGGTCGTCGATCTGTTGCCCACGTTCCGCATGCGCGCAGGCGGCTCGCTCATCGAGGCGCACGCGTCGCTCTTCGCCGCGTACGGCGACGAGGAGATCCCCGTCCGCGCGGACGGCATCTCGCCGCCCGTCATCATCCAGCCGCCGGAAGAAGGGGCGAAGCGCGCGCGCTGCATCCGCGTCGACATCGCCGCGCAGCAAGAGGCCGCGAGCAAGCTGGCCGCGCTCGGACTGCGCCCGGACGAGAGCGGGCAGGGCTTCGTCGCGAACGGCGACCAGGCCATCCGCTTCTGGAGCGACGGCCTCGCCGAGCTGCCCGAGGACTGGGACCTCTTCGTCCCCGAGGATCTCGTCGACACGCAGGTGCACGCGAAGCCGATCTCGGCGTTCGCGCGCGTCACGAGCGGCATGGACTGGCTGAACGTGAAGCTCAGCTTCGAGAGCGAGGGCACCGCCGTCGACCGCGACGAGCTCCGCCGCTGCCTCGCCGAGGGCAAGAAGTACGTGCGCCTCGAGGACGGCTCGTTCGCGCCGTTCGACCCCGAGCAGGTGAAGGCGATGCTCGAGCGCGAGGTCGAGCTCATGACCGCCGCGGGCAAGACCGGGAAGATCCCCCTCGCGCAGGCCGGCCGCGTGCAAGAGCTCCTCGCGCAGACGGGCGGCTCCAACGTGAGCGCGCAGGCGCGCGAGCTCTTCCACAAGCTCGGCAACATCGAGGAGATCGAGGCGGCGAAGAAGCCGCGCGCCCTCAAGGCCACGCTCCGCCCGTATCAGGACGCGGGCCTGTCGTGGCTCCGCTTCATCCACGACATCGGCTCGGGCGGCGTCCTCGCCGACGACATGGGCCTCGGCAAGACGGTGCAGACGATCGCGCTGCTCCTCAGCGTCAAGCAAGAGGACAAGCACATCCG
>DASYCF010000101.1:0-3655 GCA_036500365.1 Byssovorax sp. | reverse complement strand
CGCTCATGAAGAGGCGCGGGTGCGGCCCCGACGGCGGGCCGGCGGAGGCGACGGACGGGGCGACGACGAGCGCCGCGAGGATCGCGATGGAAGAGGCGTGGCGTGCGCGCATGGCCGCCAGGATACGCCCGAACGCGCGCGCCTCGACGCCTAATGAAAGTCGCGCGACTTCGCGTCGACCGCGCCGCCCTTCGGCGGCTCGAGGCGCTCGAGCGTCTTCACGAGCACGTGGACGACGTCGCCCTCGCGCTCGAGGCGGCCGCGCGCGAGGAGGAGCTTCGCGTGGCGCGCGACCCCGTAGTTCGCGCTCCACACGTCCATGCGCACGACGAGGTTCACCATGCCGGTCTCGTCCTCGAGCGTGACGAACGTGACGCCGCTCGCGGTCGCCGGGCGCTGCCGGCCGATCACGAGCCCGGCGACGGTGACCGACCTGCGATCGGGCATCGTCGCGAGATCGATCGCGCGGGCGACGCGCCGGCGCGCGAGCGATGGGCGGAGGTGGCGCATCGGGTGATCGTCGATGGACAGGCCGAGGCGTCCGTAGTCGAGCACGAGCTGCTCCGTCGGCTCGAGCGCGGGGAGGCCGAGCGGCAGATCGGTCGCCTCGAGCGCGACGTCGCGGTAGAGGCCCTCCGCCTCGCGCGGCGCGCGCGCCCGGAACAGCGCGTCGCGGCGCGACGGCTCGAGCGGCGCGAGCGCGCCCGCCTCGGCGAGGGCCTCGATCTCGTTCTTGCGGACGGCCGCCCGCCGGATGAGGTCCGAGAGATCGGTGAACGGCGCGGCCTCGCGCGCGGCGACGACCGCCTTCGCCGCGGCCTCGCCGAAGCCCTTGATCTGCCGAAGGCCGAGGCGCATCGCCGCGGGCGCGCCCGGCGCCTCGCGCTCGAGCGTGTTGTCCCACGCGCTGACGACGACGCTCGGCGGGCGCACGACGACGCCGTGGCGCTGCGCGTCCTGCACGAGCGACGACGCGCTGTAGAAGCCCATCGGCTGTGAGTTCAAGAGGGCGCAGACGAACTCGGCCGGTCGATGCACCTTGAGCCACGACGACGCGTACACGAGCAGCGCGAAGCTCGCCGCGTGCGACTCGGGGAAGCCGTACTCGCCGAAGCCCTGGATCTGCTGATAGAGCTGCTTGCCGAACTGCGCGGGGATGCCCTTGTCGGCGAAGCCGGCGAGGAGCTTCTCCTTGTGGCGCTCGAGGCGGCCGTGCTTCTTCCACGCGGCCATGTCGCGCCGGAGCTGGTCCGCCTCGCCAGCCGTGTAGTCGGCGCCGACCATGGCGATCTGCATCACTTGCTCCTGAAAGAGCGGGACGCCGAGCGTGCGCGCGAGGATCCCGTCGAGGCATGGATGCGGGGAGACCGCGGCTTCTTCTCCCGTCCTTCGGCGCAGGTACGGGTGCACCATGCCTCCCTGGATGGGGCCGGGCCGCACGATCGCGACCTCAATGACGAGATCGTAGAACTTCGCCGGCTTGAGGCGCGGGAGCATCGACATCTGCGCGCGGCTCTCGATCTGGAACACACCGATCGTGTCCGCGCGCTGGACGGCCTCGTAGACGGCGGGATCCTCGGCGGGGATCGCGGCGAGCGCCTCGATCGGATCGAACGGCGCGCGCGCGGGATCGAGGAGGCGCGCGTCGGCGTCGGCGAGCTCGAGCGTCTTCCTGATCGCGGTGAGCATGCCGAGGCCGAGCACGTCGACCTTGAAGAAGCCGAGCTCCTCGATGTCGTCTTTGTCCCAGGGGATGACGGTTCGATTCTCCATCCGCGCCGGCTCGACCGGGGAGACGTGGCAGAGCGGCGCCGACGAGAGCACGAAGCCGCCCACGTGGATCGAGAGGTGACGCGGGAAGCCCTCGAGCGCGCCGGCCACGCGGACGACCTGCTGGATGCGCGCGTCCTTCGGATCGAGCCCCGCCTCGGCGACGCGCGCCGCGGTCACGCCGCCGTCCATGTGCATGACGAGGCCGGAGAGCCTGTCGAGCTGATCGGTCGAGAGGCCGAAGACCTTGCCGACCTCGCGGAGGGCGCTCTTGCCGCGATAGGCGATGATCTCGCTCACCATGGCGGCGCGATCGCGGCCGTAGATTCGATAGATGTCTTGAATGACCTCCTCGCGCCGCTCGTGCTCGAAGTCGACGTCGATGTCGGGCGGCTCGGTGCGCTCGGCGGCGAGGAAGCGCTCGAACAGGAGGTTCGACCGCGCCGGGTCGACCGCGGTGACGCCGAGCACGTAGCAGACCGCGCTGTTCGCGGCGCTGCCGCGGCCCTGGCAGAGGATCTTGCGGCCCCGCGCGAGGTTCACGATTTGGTGCACGCTGAGGAAGTACGGCGCGACCGTGAGCGTCTCGATGAGGGCGAGCTCCTTCTCGATCTGCCTGCGCACGGCGGGAGGCGCGCCGCCCGAGCCGTAGCGGACGACGACGCCCTCCTCGACGACGCGGCGCAGGGCGTCGTCGGGCGACTCGCCGGGCCGAACGAGGGACTCGCTCGGGAAGTGATAGTGGATCCGATCGAGCGAGAATCGACATCGCGCCGCGACCTCTGCCGTGCGGGCGACCCAAGCGGGCCTGTCACGGAAGCGCGCGGCCATGTGGGCGCCCGATCGCAGGCGCGCCTCCGCGTTCGGCGACAGCGCATCTCCGGCGGCGTCGAGCGTCGTCTTGTGTCGGATGCAGTGGACGACATCGGCGATCGGCTTGCGCGCCGGGTGGTGGTAGCGCGGCCGCGCCGACGCGACGACGCGCACGCCGAGCCGCGCCTCGAGCCGATCCGCCTCGGCGAGGCGCCGGACGTCGATCGCGTCGAGGTGCCGGTGCGCCGCGACGAGCGCGCGATCGCCGAACGCGTCGACGAGCGCGGCGGCGATCGGCTCGAGCTCGCCGCCGACGTGATCGTCGATCGGCACGACCGCGAAGAGCCCGGCCGCGTGCGCGACGAGGCGCTCGAGCGCGATGCCCGCCGTCCCCTTCTCGTGATCCTCGTGCGCGAGCGTGAGGACGCGGCAGAGGTTCGCGTAGCCCACGTCGTCCTCGACGAGCAGCGACACGCGCGGCGGGCGGGCCGCGACGACGTCGTCGATCGCGACCTCGGCGCCGACGATCGCGCGCGCGCCGCATTTCTTGGCCTCGGTGTGGGCGCGGACCGAGCCGTAGAGGCCGTCGCGATCGCAGAGGGCGATCGCGTCGAGGTCGAGCTCGCGCGCGGCGCGCACCATCTCCTCGGGGTGCGAGGCGCCCTCGAGGAACGAGAAGCAGCTCTTCGCGAGGAGCTCTGCGAACGGCGTGCGCTTCTGCATGGCGACTCGCCGCGAGGGCGATCACCTGGATAAACGTTCAGCGCGCGCGAGAGAAGCCGTTTCGGCGACGTCGCTGAAGACAGAGCGCGGCGGAAGGGCGACCGCGAGCGATCAAGGGCCACTTCCCTAGATGACTGGTCGGCAATCCGCAACGCGCTGAGGCGCTGGCGCCGGCGGTGCTACGTCACGTGGAGGTCGAGGGAGGAGGGGGGATTTTCTAACGTCGCAGATGCTGTGCTTGTCGGCGGCCTCGTCTCGAGACCAGGCACGTCGTGTCTGGCAGGCGGATCGACGGCCTCACGGCCGGTCAGGCGGCCCATCCGCAGCCGGCGTGGCGTGGATCGCGATC
>DASYCF010000100.1:0-2095 GCA_036500365.1 Byssovorax sp. | reverse complement strand
GCACGAGGTCGAGATCGCTCTCGCGGTGCTGGCCCGTGCACGCGCGGACGGGCAGCTCGTCCTCGAGGCGCGCGTCGACGAGCACACCGACCCGCGCCTCGGCGACGACGCGCTCGATGATCGTGCGCGTGGTCGCGTCGTCGAACGAGCGGCGGCGCTTGCCGCGCGAGAGGAGCCACGCGCGCGGCGCGATCGAGAGGCGGCAGAGGCCGAAGCCGTCCGCCGCGTCGCCGAGCTCGACCTCGGTGACGACGCCGCCGAACGCGCGGCCACCCACGTCGAGGCGCGCGGGCTTGCCGACGATCGGCGCGGCGTCGATGGCGTCGATCGCGCGCGCGTCGAGCCGAAGCGTGACGTCGAGGCGGCCGACGCGGCCGATCTCCTCGTCGCCCTCGACGGACTCGACGGGCGCGTGATGAACGGCGAGCGCGTCGATCGAGAGCGTGGGCTCGAGGCGTGCGGCGGACATGGGCTTCGTCGTCGTGTGCATGGCTCGCTCGCTGGCTCAGGTCTTCGTGACGAACTCGAACATGGCGCCCGTGCTGCCGCGGAGCTGGTGCTTGCTCGCGCCCGCGGCGACGACGGGGTTCGGCGAGGCGGCGTTGTAGAGCGCGCCGAGGATGAGCGGACGATCGGGGTCGCCGTTCGCGAACGCGACGAGCACCTCGGTCCCGCGGCGCAGCGGGAAGTGCATGCCGTAGCTCGGCCCGGCGAACGGCTGCGCCATGCGCATCGGGTGCGACGACTTCTGCGCGCCGAGCTCGGCGGTGTCGAGGTGCAGCGCGACGATGTAGCGCCCGTCGGCGTCGATCTGCGCGACGCCGCCGACCTCGCCGTCCGGCCCCGGCTGCACCACGCCCGTCACCACGCCGGTCACGCGCGGCCGCGGCGTCACGCGCGGAGGCCGATACGTGAAGCCCTCCGGGACGGCGCGGAAGGTGTTCTCGTAGTGCGCGTCGCCGGGTGCGATCTCGCCGAAGAGCGGCGCGTGCGCGTCGTGCGTGACCTCGACGAGGAGCCACGTGCTCGGTGACGAGACGGTCGGCACGTCGGTGACGGTGAGCTTCGCGCCCGCCGAGAGCGTGAGCGTCCCCGTCTTGCCCTGATAGACGAGCTGCCGCGAGCGGCGCTCCTCGGCGCGGACGAGGGCGAGCTGCTCGGCCTCGGCCGGCGTCGACGGGTGGCCGCCGTACTCGACGACGCCGCCGCCGTTGCCGCCGGGCACGTCGGAGCACGCCGAGAGCTCCACGAGCGGCGTGCGGTAGTTGTAGTCCTGCACGATGTGGCTCGTCGGCGCGATCGCCTCGAGGCGATCGACCGCGAACACGCCGCCGGTCTCGCCCGCCGGGTGGAACGGGAGCTCGGCCGGCGACGTGAGCGCGCGAAACCCCGCGGGGTGGTCCGTGAACACGATGCGATCCTTCGCGTCGTCGTGCTCGAAGAAGAACGAGATGCCCTCGTGCTCGACGAGGCGGCTCATGAACGCGAGGTCGGTCTCGCCGATCTGCATCACGAACTCGCGCGCCGCGTACTTGCCGAGGAGGCGCAGCTCGTAGTCGGTCGCGTCGAAGCCTTGCCGCTGGAGCTTCACGGCGAGGATGTCGGGCACCGATTGCCCGAGGAAGATCTCTTGCGTCGCGACCAGGCCGAGGCGCGTCGCGCGCGGGACGACGACGAGATCGATCGTCGCGCGATCGGCGGCGCCGAGGTGCGCGCGGAGCTCGGACAGCACGCCGTGGACGCGGCGCACCTCCGCGCCGTCGACCTCGAACACGACGCTGACCTCCTGGCCGATCTTCGCGTCGCTCGGGAGGTCGTGCTCGAGGTCGCACGCCGCCTCGAGCTCGAACGAGAAGAGCTGGCCGATCGCCTCACGGCCCCGCAGCTTGCGCACGCGGAGGTGGTCCCAGCGCGCTCCGTCCGACTCGATCCAGAACTCCACCACGCTCGGCTTCGCCATCTCGTCTCCGAGGCGGGCGCCTGCCCGCGGCTGACTATCGCTTGCGGCCTGCTCCGTAGAGCTTGGAGAGCACGTCGACCTTTTGGCCGAGCTTCTGCTGCTTCGGCGGCGGCGCGGGCGCGGGCGCGCCCTCGG
>DASYCF010000099.1:0-5517 GCA_036500365.1 Byssovorax sp. | reverse complement strand
CCGATGGCGCCGGCGACGGTCGCGCCCACGCCGACGCACGCCGAGGCCACCGCGCCGGCCTCCGCCGCGCCGCCGCCGACGAGCGCTCCCGCCGAGACGACGAGCGCGGCGGCGCCGAGCGCGGCGGCCGCGGCGAGCCCGTCTGCGACTGCGACGGCGAAGCTCTTCGGCCACCTGCCCACGGCCGCGAGCGCGTCGGCGAAGGCCCGCGCGACGGCAGCGGCGACGTCGAAGCCCGCGCCCGTCCCGGCGAAGGACAACGGCGGCGACCTCCGCGTCGAGACGTGCCACGAGGACCTGCCCGACGGCACGCGCCGCGTGATCCCCTGCCCCTGAGGGTCAGGGCTTCTTGGTCACGACGAGGTGGTCGTGGCCCGAGGCGTCGCGGTAGCCGAACCGAAACGGGAGCGCACGCTTGGTCGACGTGCCCCAGAGCTTGCGGAACGCGGCGTTGTCGGCCTGATCCGCGAAGAGCAGCGAGCGCGTGAACGTGCCGTACGTCTCCTGCGCGAAGCCGGCGCGCGCGGCGAACGACGGCGGGATGCCCGTCGAGTCGGAGACCATGAAGGTCATGTGATCGAGCAGGTAGTCGCGCACGTACGAGAACCCGCCGCTCCAGAGGAGGTAGCTCGCCGCCTTCGTCATCGCGAGCACGGGGCCCTTTTGCTCGAGGTGCCGCAGGACGCCCGGGTTCTTCGACAGCTCGGAGTTCGCGAGGTTCGCGGCGAGGTGGCGGTGCACGCGCGGCGTCGCCGACGGCGGATCGCTCGCGCCGACGAAGCCGATCTCCGCGTTCGCGAACGCCTCGCTGAAATCCGGTGGCATCCAGCTCCGCTTGCGTCGCTCGGCGACGTCGTGGTCCGTCGCGTCGATGTCGTCTTGCGTGAGGTAGCGCGCGGCGCCGTCGGCTTCGACGCGGAAATAGCGCAGCGAGATCGGCTTCAAATCGTGGATCGCGAGCCCGACGAGGAAGAACGCGAGCTCGCCAGGGATCTCGCCGCGCTGCGTGCGCTTGAGCGTCTCGCTGCGGCTGTAGTCGTCGACGAAGATGAGCTCGTCGAGCTCGCTCCGCAGCTTCGCGAGGCTGACGGCGAGCGCGTCCGACGGGAGCCCGCGGATGCGCCGCGGATCGCCGACCAGCTCGAGCGAGAGCGTCGTGTACTCGCGCGCCTTCGGGTACGCGGTGATCGCGGTCACGAGGTCGCCGCCGCCGAACGGGTAGACGACGCGCGCGCCGTCGTTCGGTGGCACGAGCGCGGCGAGGAACGGCGCGGCGACGGCGAGGTAGCGGCGGCGGTAGCCCTCGATCTTCGGCGTGAGCTTCGCGCAGTGCTCGATGACGACGCGCGGGTCGAGGTCGGCCGGCACCGGATCCGAGCCGGCGCACGCCACCACGCGGTAGAGCGCGCGCACCTCGTCGGCGAAGTCCTTGCCACGGGCGACCTCGGCCGGCGTCTGCGGCGCGGCGGCGCCCACGGGCGACGACGCGGCGGGGTCGGACGCGCTGATCCACCCGTCCTCGCGCGGCGCCGGGGCACCCAGGCGCGCGGGCGGCGGCTCCGGCGCGCGCGCGCAGCCGGGACCGAGCGCGATCGCGACGGCCGCGATCGCGACGCACGCCCCGCGCTGCGCCGACGCCCTCACCCAGCGCGCATCATGGCGCGAGACGCGCCGTGTTGGCGAGCCCGGAGCGGCGCGCCTCCTCGGCGACGGCCGCGCGGACGGCGCGGTGCACCTCGGGCGCGAGCGGCGACGGGACCACCTCGCCCGGCTCCGCGTGGGCGGCGATCGCGCGCGCCGCGGCGATGCGCATGCCCTCGGTGATCGCGCGGCTCTTCGCGTCGAGCGCGCCGCGGAAGAGGCCCGGGAACGCGAGCGCGTTGTTGATCGACCGCCCGTCGGACGCGAACGCCGCGCCCGCAGCCAGCGCGTCGGACGGCTCGATCTCGGCCTCGGGGTTCGAGAGCGCGAAGATGACCTGGCCGGGGCGGACGAGCTTCGCCGGGATGAGGCCTGGGCGCCCGGTCGCGGCGATGACGATGTCGGCGTCCTTCATGAGGGTCTCGAGGTCCGCCGCGCGGGCGCCGCGATCGACGAGGCGCTTGCGCGCGGGCTCGCTTGGGTCGTGGACGATGACGTCGGCCGCGCCGAAGGCCATCGCGAGCAGGGCGATCGCGCTGCCCGCCGCGCCGAGGCCGATCTGCCCGATGCGCGCGCGCGCGAGGTCGACGCCGGTGATCTTGCAGGCGTTGATGAGCGCCGCGAGGGCGACCGTGGCGGTGCCGTGCTGGTCGTCGTGCATCACGGGCCGCTCGAGGCGACGCACGAGCTCGTCCTCGATCGCGAAGCAGTCGGGCACGCGGATGTCCTCGAGGTGGACGCCGCCGAACGTCGGCGCGACCCGCACGACCGTCTCGACGAACGCCTTCGGGTCCTTCTCGGCGAGCAGGATCGGCGTCGCGCTGATGCCGACGAACGCGTCGTAGAGCACGGCCTTGCCCTCCATCACCGGCATCGAAGCGACGACGCCGATGTCGCCGAGGCCGAGCACGCGCGTGCCGTTCGTGAAGATGCCCACCGAGTTGCCGATGCCGGTCAAATCCCACGCGAGCTCGGGGTCCCGCTGGAGGGCGCGCGACACGCGGGCGACGCCGGGCGTGTAGACGTAGCGGAGGTCGGTCACGTTCTCGACGCGGACGCGCCGGCTCGCGTGGAGCTTGCCGCCCTTGTGGACGTCGAACACGCGATCCGTCGTCGAGAGGACCTCGATGTTCTCGAGCGCGCGCACGGCGGCGAGGACGCTGGCGGTGTGCTCGTCGCTCTGCGTCTCGACGGTGACGTCGCGGATGGTGTCGTCCTCGCCGTTGCGCACCGTGGTGATGTCGCCGAGGAGCGCGGCGTTGGCGGCCACCGCCTCGGCCACGCGGAGCATCTGCCCGGGCTTGTGCTTGAGCCGGATGCGCAGGGTGGTGTCGATGGTCGCCTTCCGCATGGCCGTTCTCTACCGGAGGCCGTGACTGCGCGCTCCGATTTCGCTAGGGTCCGGCCGACGTGAGCGCACCCACCTCGACGACGACGACCCCGCGAATCAAGTACGACTGCTCCCGCTGCCCCGCCTACTGCTGCTCGATCTACGGGCGCGTCGAGGTGACGAACAAGGACCTGAAGCGCCTCGCCGCGCACCTCGGCTTGTCGCAGAAGGAGACCGAGCGGCGCCACACGAAGAAGAACGACGACGAGCGCGTCCTCCGCCGCAAGAAGGACGACCTCCTCGGCGAGGTGTGCAAGTTCCTCGACCCGAAGTCGCGCGGCTGCACGATCTACGAGGGGCGCCCGCAGGTCTGCCGCGACTACCCGGGCCGCCCGCGCTGCGTCTACTACGACGTGCTCGGCTTCGAGCAAGAGACGCAGTCGGACGAGGACGTGCTCCCGCTGTTCCAGATCACGTTCAAGAAGCGATGAGCCGCGCGCTCGCCCTCGCCGCGTTCGCGTGCGCCGTCCTCGCGTGCGGCCCGAAGGACCACGCCAAGGCAGGCTACGAGGCGCTCCGCGAGGGGAAGAACGACGTCGCGATCGACGAGCTCCGCGCCGCGCTCCTGCAGGACGAGGCGCAGCCCGACGTGCACTACGACCTCGGCGTCGCGTACGAGAACGTCGGTTGGGAGGCCAAGGCGCTGCCCGAGCTCGAGCGCGCGGTCGCGCTCGACCCGAAGAACGAGCAGTTCCGCGGCGGCCTCGCCGAGACGAAGCGCACGCTCGGCTACCGCGCCGCGACCGAGAAGCGCTACGCCGACGCGGCGCGCCTCGATCAGGAGACGCTGCTGCTCGCGCCGAACGACGCGACCACCTGGTACAACCTCTCCGTCGCCCTGCGGAGCCTGAAGCGCATGGACGAGGCGAAGGGCGCCCTAGCGCGCGCGGTCGAGCTCGACCCGAAGCACTTCGCCGGCAAAGAGAAGGCGTTCCGCTGACCGCGGTCAGAAGCGCAGGAGCCAGATCAGGATCAGCACGATGGCCGTGAAGGCCATCATCCAGAAGATGGCCGCGCGCGTCGGCAGCGGCGCGGCGCTCGCGTCGGCCGGCCTCTGACGGAGCGCGAGCGGCGGCTCCTCCCCCGCCCGAGCGCGCGCCGCGATCGCGGCGATCTCGGGCGACTTGAGGCGGATCTCGACGGCGACGCCGGCGATCCCCTCACCGCCGCCGTCGCTCGCGGCGACTCCGCCGTCGCGGGTCGTGATCGACACGACGTCGAACGCGCCTCCGCCGAGCGCGACGCCGAGCAAACACGACGTGTCGCCCGCCTCGCGCGGCGCGAAGGCGACGCCCGTGACGGGCGCCTCGTAGCGCAGGGTGCCGCGGAGCTTGCCCTCGAGCAGATCGAACAGCGCGACGCGGTGCAATCCGACGCGCACGGCGACGAGCGCGACCTCGGGGTCGCAGGTGAGCTCGCCGAGGTCGAGCTCCTTCGCGTCGACGATGACGAACGCCTCGCCCGCCTCGCGCTCGACGCGCACGATGGCGTGCTCCGTCGACGCGACCCAGTACGCGCGCGAGGCCCGGGCGAGGCCGCGCACGACGCCGCCGACGCGGCAGGCGCCGAGCGCGCTCGCGGCGCGCGTGTCGAGGACGCGCAAGGTGCCGTCCTTGCCGCCGATCGCGAGGAGCCCGGGCGAGAGCGAGAGCGCCGTCGCGCCGCGGAGGTCCATCATCATCGGCGCGCCGTCGGCCGAGGCCGCCACGAGGGCGACGCCCTGCGGGCCCGCCGCGACAAACGCGCCGTCGCTCGCCGCCGCGAGGAGCTCGGCGCCGGCGCCGCCGTCGGCCGTCCGCGTGATCTCGCCCGTCGCCGCGTCGACCACGCTCACGCGCCCCGAGGTCGACAGCGCGACGAAGGAGGCGCCGGCCGAGGCGACGGCGACGGCCGGCGCGTCGAGCGTCGCGCGCGCGCGCTCGGCGAACGCGCCGCCGCGCTCACGGAGGACGACGGCCGCGCCGTCCGCCAGGGCGAAGACGCTCGCGCCGAAGGCGATCTCTCCCATCGCCGCGGGCTATAGCCCGAACGACGCGCCCTTGCAGCGCTTCCGCGTGTACGCTCGCGCGGCCATGCAGGCCCCGGCGCGCCCGCACCCGCCGCTCACCCGACGAATGGCCGCGCGCGTCGCGTTCCTCGTCGCCGTGGTCGGCGCGGTGGTCGGCCTCGTCGCGCGGCTCGACACGCGGCCGAACCTCGCGCACGTCGACGTCGCCGTGCTGTCGGGCGCGCCCGAGGGCAACTACCACGCGCTCGTCGCCTCGCTCGCCGCGTCGGCCGGCAAGCGCGGCGCGCGCATCCAGAACGTGCCGTCGGGCGGTTCGGCCGAGAACCTCGGCCGGCTGGCCGCGGCCGAGCGCGGCTGCGACGTCCAGTTCGCGCTCTCGCAGGGCGGCATGCCGATGCCGTCGTCCGAGCGCCTGCGCTTGATCGGCCGGCTCGCGAAATCGGAGAGCGTGTTCTTCCTCGGCAAGAACGCCGACGCG
>DASYCF010000098.1:0-6534 GCA_036500365.1 Byssovorax sp. | reverse complement strand
AGGCGGTTCCTCGCCCACGTGTCCTGAGCGCGTCGGCTCGCGCGAAGCCGTCAGCTCGCCGCGCGGCGACGGCGGCGAGCGAAGGCCAGCGCGATCAGGGCAAGGGCGGCGGTGCGCGCGCTGGCGTCGCCGATCGAGCCCGCCACGAGGCAGCCGCAGCCGCCATCGCTCGCGCCCGGGATCGCCGCGTCCCCGCCGCCGCCCGTCGTCGCCGCTTGCCCGCCCCCGGCGCCGGTCGCCGACGCCGACGCGCCGGGACCGCTCGACGACGCGGGGCCCGTGGCCGTCGTCGCCGCGCCGCCCGTCGCGCCAGCGCCGGTCGTGGTCGCCGCGCTCGCCCCACCTGCGCCCGTCGCCGCGCTGGTCGTCGACGCCCCGCAGCCCGCGCCGACGCACGACGCCGCGAGATCGTCGAGCGGGTGAGGGTACGTGTACGACGCGTACGTGTACGTGACGGGGCACCCCGCGGCGACGTCGGCCGCCGACTCGCACTTGACCCAGCTCACCGGCGCCGCGTCCGTCACGACGACGTCGCACACGTTGCCGGGGTGGGTGCAGCTCGTCGGCGTCGCGCCCTCCTCGGTGCCGTTCGTGTAGGTCAGGCTCTCTTGGATGCTCTGCGTCGCGCCGTCGATGGCCGAGGTGTTGCCCCACACATAGATGGGGCTGTTGGTGATCTCGTGGATGCCCGTGCCGACCTGGGTGGGGATCGGATAAGGCCCCGTGCACGTGTCGCTCGATCCTGGGCAGTCGGGTCCGAACTGCGCCGAGGGAGCGGCGTCCTGACAACAGGGCGGCTCGGCGGCGATGTTCTCGAACACGACGCCCGAGCCGCCGCGGAACTGCCAGAACGCGGCGAGCGGGTGGGCGGATCCGTTGATGTGATACGTGTTGTCGTAGATCTCCGCCCATCGCCCGCCGAGGCCGCCCTGGTGCACGTCGTTCGCCTCGAAGGTGAGCGTGTTGTACCGGAACACGAAGCGCGCGCCGTAATAGGACTCCTCGGCCGAGGTGTCGAACATCGGGCTCAGGTTCGTGAACACGTTGTTCTCGAGGAACACCATGTTCGGGCCGCCCGGCGCGATGTCGTCCGTCCACCCGCCCGTCAGCGCGGGGTCGCCCGTGCCGATGAGGTGAACCACCTCGTCCGCGCCGTTCGTCGTCGTGAAACTGTTGTGGTCGATCAAGCCCGGACCAAGGCCGGAGACGCCGAGCAGCGTCACCGGGCCGCCTGCGCTCCCGTCGTCCTCGAGCGTGTTGTCGTACAAGCGGAACGGCGCGTTGAACGGCGCGCTCGAGGTCTCGATCGCGATCGGATAGGCGCCGTTCACGAACCCGTTGTGGAAGGCGAAGCCGTGCAGGGTCATTCCGGCTGAGGCCTTCGTCTTCAAGGACAGTCCACCGCCCGCGCCGAACGTGATCGACGCGGCGCCCCCGCCCTCAAGCGTGACGCCGCCCGTGAACGTGAGCGTCGTCGTCCACGTGCACGCGCCGGGCGGGACGCGCACGACGTCGCCGTCGTTCGCCGACGCGAGCGCGGTCGAGAGGTCCGCGACGGAGCACGACGCCGCGTCGATGTTGTCCGCGCGCGCGGCGCCAGCAGCAGCGAACACCGAGAGCGCCGTCGCTCCGCCCAAGACGCCGGCGCCGAGCCTGTGCGTCGCCGAGCGTGACCAGGCGAGGGCGGGCATGCGGCCGAAGAAGGGATCAGGCGACATGCGTCCGATGTTACCGGGCGCGGAGGCCGAGCGTCGTCGTTCCGGGCACGTGTCGCCCCGCGCGTCACCTCGAGCGTCGTCCGCGCGGCAGAGTTCGCTGAGTCTTCGCGGCATGCTCGCTGCTTGGGGCGCGCGCATGCACAAGAACACCGCGCTCGCCGCGTCGATCGCTCTCCTGTTCGCGCTGCCGGCCTGCGCGCCCGAAGTGCTGCCGCCCGCCGCCGTCCCGTCGCGCGAGGTGCCCCGCGTCGCCATGCCCGAGTCGCCGCCCGCGCCGGACCACGGCCGCGTCATCCTCGACGCGCCGTCGCGCCCCGCCTCGGTGGCGCGGCTCACCGGCACCGGCACGGGCACGACGCCGCGCGGCTATGCCCTGACGGTCGACACGCACAAGGACATCTGTCGCGCGACGCCGTGCGTGGTCGACCTCAAGAAGGGCCCGCAGACGCTCCTCTTCACGCCCGTCGGCGACCCCGATCACGTCGACCAGGTCCAGGTCGACGTCGGCGACGCGCCGCTCGTCGTGCGCCACGAGAACGCCGCGACCGACGTCCCGCGCGCGCACGACACGGCCGTGATCTTCGCCATCGGCGGCGCGGGGTTGATCGGCGTCGGCGCCGTGGCGACCGCAGCTGGCGTGGCGACCGCCAGCTCCGCCGAGAAGAGCGGCCTCTCCGCGAGCCATAACGTGGAGGACACCGGCATCGGCACCCTGATCGGCGGCGGCGTGTTCGTCGTCGGCGGGCTCATCGCGCAGGCGCTCATGCGCGGCACCATGCGCGACGGCGCGACGACGCAGTTCACCTTGCCCGGAGCCGCATCTGCACAGCCGATCGCGAGCGGGCCCCCTGCGCTGCTGCGGTTCTGAGCGCTCGCACGGGCGTGCATCGCAGCGATAGGGCGCGCCTATGGTGAGCGGGCTGGCGCGTGAGCGCGTCGTGCACAGAGTTGTGGCCATGACTTCATCCCCTCTCTTCATCGCCGCGTTCGTCGTCCTCACTGCATCGCTCGCAGGTTGTAGCTCGGATGCCTGCGAGAGCTGTTGCACCGCCGCAGACAGCGGCGCGCTCGTCGAGACGAGCCAAGTGGGCACGAGCGCCAGCGGTCAGATCCTCGTCGCGGTCGGCGAGTCGACCGACGGCTGCGACCCGGGGCCGGACGTGTCGCTCGCGTGGGACGCGACGACGGACGCGGTGGTCATCGGCGGAGACGCCGACCCGATCCAGACGGTTATGCCCCCCGACGCTGACGGAGCATTCGACTTCCCGAACGTCGGCGTGACCATCACCCAGACCGCCGACGGGGCGATGAAGACCTACACGTTCTCGGCTCCGAGGCGCGGGGTGACGCTCGTCGACGTCGTTGGCTGCTTCGCCACGGGCTCGGGCGTGGACTGCAAATGACGCACTGGGCGCGCGGTGCGAGGGACGAGCGCCGCGCCTCCCCGAGTCTAGCGAGCCTCCCCGACGAGCGGAGTCAGCGGCAGCAGATCATCGTCGGGTTGCCCGTCGGGACGACGGCGCCCGTCGGTTCGCCGCCGTCGCAACCGTTCAACGCCGCGGCCCCCGGCGTGCCCGACAGGGCGGCGGTTCCGCTGTCGAACACGTTGAGGACGACGGCGCACGCGCCGCTCACGTTGACCTTCGTGCCGCTGCAGCCGCTCTGGTCCCACACGTCGACCGAGCCGCCCGAGCACGTGACGTCGCACGCGCACGCCGTGCAGGCGCGCTGATCGTCGCCGTCGTCGTATGGCGCCGCGAACGCGGTGGTCCCGGCGGGGCACGTCGTCGCACCCTCGAGTTCGAAGCAGAGCGGCGACGCGCTCGGCACGCACGCCGCGCCCGTGTCACAGCCCGCGCCGCCGCCCTCGGGGTAGGGCGCCGGGCACGTGAAGATCGCCGACGTCCACGCGGGCGCGGGCGTCACCACGCCGCCCGACGTCGAGCAGCCCATCCCGGAGCCGGGCGAGGAGAGCAAGCACGAGCCGACGAGGTTCGACCCACCAGGCACGCTCTGGTCATGGCACGTCGCCGCGTTTTGGACCGTGAATGCGGCCGTCGTGTCGCAGGCGTCGGTGTCGGTCCAGCACGTGACGTCGGGCGCGGTGCACGTCGCGGCGCCGACGTCGCACTGGCACGCGTCGCACGTCGGCGCGCCCGCGGGCCCCTCGAAGCGCGTGGTGGCGGCGCTCCCGTCGTCGCACGTCGGCGGCGCGTCGCCGGGCGCGCCGCGCGTCGCGATCACAGGCGCCCAGCCCGCGGGGATGGGCACGCACACGTCGGCGCACGTGCCGTCGCCGCCAGTCCCGCCGCCGCTGCCGCCCATGCCTCCGGCCCCGCCAGCGCCAGTCGTGCTCGTCGGACCGTGCGCGCTCGACGAACTGCTGGACGGGCCGCGCGCGCTCGACGAGGTGCTGCTCGTCGCGGCGTCGGCGCCCCCGCTGCCGGCCGCCGCGCTGGTGGGCTCGAGCGCGTCCCAGTCGTGGCTGCATGCGCCGCCGAGCGCCGCGAGCGCGACGGGCACCAGCGCCATCCACAGAACGCGACGGGACGAGGTCGACACGACGGGTCATTGGAGCGTAGAGCGACGCGGGACGCCGGTCGAGTGATCCGAGGATCTCCGACGAACGCCCCGCGCACCCACGGCGTCCGGCGCAGCGCGCTGGAACGACGGGGTGGCTTCATGCAGTGAGCCCAGGGACCTCGAGCGGGTCGACGAGGCCGTGACGGCGCCAGCCTGTGCGCAGAAGCCACGTCGACGCAGGTGCGACCGTCGCGCTCCAAGGGCCTTCCGTCGGTGGGCGCGGGCGCGTCCAGCCCTCGAAGCACGGGCTGGAGGAGCACGCGTCGAGGCCGCGTGACAGGAGCTCGCCCCGAGCCGCCGCGTGGTGACGCGTGTTGAGGAGCACATACGCGAGCGCGTTTCGCGTTTGCCGCGGCGATCGCAGCGGCACGCCGTGATAGCGGTCGGCGAATACACGCCCTCGGCGTCCGAAGACGCGATTGATCGACTTCGCGAGCCGGAAACACAGTCCTTGGACGCCGCGAGACAGAGATTTCTCACTCTCTGGCTCGACGATCAGATGAACGTGGTCTCGCTGCGCGGACCAGTCGACGAGTCGCAGGCCGAGCCTGCCGCGCGCCGCCGCGAAGACGCGCCACACGACCCGCATGCCGAGCTGCGAGCGGAGATTCGGCACGTCGCGTCGGAGCCGCAGCGTCACGTGCACCGGCGTCCGCCCGTCGAGCCGCGGACGAGCCCGATGTGGGACGCCCACGCCGCGTCGGCCGTCCACGCGCTTTCGCCCCGCACCATTGCGAGCGCCAATGCGAAGCGATCGCGCGATATGGATACGTCCTCTCGCCCAGGGCGTCCGTGTCGATGGCTTCCAACATCGCAAAGGCGAGGTCGACGTACGTCAGCGCGGTCGCCTCCGCCGCGCGGGGACGATCGCCACGAATCGACAGAAGCACGGTGTGACCCGGGATCGTCTCGGAGGCTCTCGTGCTTGCTCGAGAAACAGATGGAACGCCGCGATTGACTCGGTTCGACCTTCGACGACAGCCGTGTCACCCACGGATGGAGCGTATCGCGAAGGGTTCGGGCGGCGTCAGCGATAGCACCGCAGGTGCAAAGTTCGGGCAGGGACGGCAGCGATACGCATCGCCCGCGGCCCCCGGGCGCTCGCTCAGCTCGCCATCTCTTCGAAGTCGGCCTTGGTCGCCCCGCAGTCGGGGCAGCTCCAGTCCTCGGGCAGCGCCTCGAACGGCGTCCCCGGCGCGACGCCGCTGTCGGGGTCGCCCATTGCAGGATCGTAGATGTGATCGCACGTCAGGCAGCGCCAGCGTTTGGGGGCGGACATGTCCGCCGTTTTACAACGCTTCGCACGCCCGGCGCGAGCCTCACCCCCGCGTCGTGGTCGCCACGCGCACGACGCGGCGCCGCGACGAGCCGAGCGAGCGCCCCTCGCCGACCTCGCTCGCGCAGCCGGCCTCGGCCAGGACGGCGAGCGCGGCCGGGTCGTCGGCCACGCGGAAGCTCAGCGCGACGCCGCCGGCCTCGACCTCGTCGAGCAGCGACAGGCCGCGCGTGACCGTCTCGCCGAACCAGTCGACCTTGCCCGCGCGCGTGAGCGCGATGCACGGGCCCTCGTGCACCGCCGCGCGGAGGGCGACGCCGACCGCCTCGGCGCGTGCGGCCGTGACGATCGCGAGCGCGGCCTGCAGCGCGCGCGCCGCAGATGGGAAGGCGAGGATCTGCCGCAGGTCGGTCGCGCTCTCGACGACGCTGCCGTCGCGGCGCGCGGCCTCGAGCGCGACGAGCTCGTCGAGCCTCGCGGCGACCGCCAGCGCGCCCGCGTCGCCCTTGCGATCCAGCAGGCCGAACCGCCCGGGCGCGTCGAGGAACAGGAACGCGGCGCGGCTCACGGACAGGTGCTGTCCGTAGGGCAAGAGCTCGTCCGAGAAGAGCTCGCGAAACCGCGGGTGCGCCAGCGCGGCGGCCGCCGTCACCGCGTCGTCGCGCACGGCGACGGTCTCGAGCCGCAGGAGCTGCTCGTGGTCGGTCTGGTTCGAGAGGCGCAGCACGACGAGCCCGGTCCGCGCGACGGCGGGCCGCACCTCGAGGCCGCGGGCGCCCACCGTGACCGCGAGCTCGGCGCGGTAGCCGGCGGGGCTCGCGGTCACGTCGCACGGCTGCTCGACGCGCGGGCCGGCGACGCGGTACTCGCCGCGCGACAGCACGACGGCGACCGCGCGCTCCTCGCCGGGCGCGAGCGCTTGCTGGACGAGCACGTGCGGCCGCCGCGCGGGGGCGC
>DASYCF010000097.1:0-1706 GCA_036500365.1 Byssovorax sp. | reverse complement strand
AAGTAGCGGTCGTCGGCGGGGGCCTTCGCGAGGTACTCCTCCCAGAGCGCGACCGCCGAGAGGTAGTGCTCGACGCGCGCCGCCGTCAGCTTCGCCGCGCGCGCGTGCTGCCAGTGCCCGAGCGCGAAGTACCAGGCGCCGTCCCACACGGGCGAGAAGAACCACTCGTTCGCGTCGGAGATGGCCGAGTCGCTCCGATCGTACGCGCGCGCGATCGCGATCGCGGCGAGGCCCGCCTCGAGGTTGCCGCCGCGATCGAGGGCGACGCCGAGGCCCCAGTACGTCGTGGCGAGGCCCTTGTCCGTCGGCGGCCCCATCCCCGCGACGAGGCTCACCGAATCGCGGTATCCGCGGATCGCGCCCTCGATGTCGCCGAGCGCCATCAGCGCCTCGGCGCGGTTCGCGAAGAGGCGCGCGCGGTAGTCGGGCCGCGCCTCGAGCTCGAGCGCCGCGCCGTACGCGCGCATCTCGTCGACGTGGCGGCCCAGGTGCGCGTAGCAGATCGCGAGGCCGTCGTTCGCGTGCGCGGCGGTCGGCGCGTCGGGCGACGCCGCGAGGACCCGCTCGTACGCGCGCGCGCACCCTGCGTAGTCGTCGAGCATGTGGAGCACGTCGGCGTAGCGCACGCGCACGCGCACGTCCGTGGAGCGATCTCCGCCGGCAGCCTCGAGCTGGCGCCTCGCCTCGCGCATGTAGAGCTCGCGCACGTCGGGCAGGACGTCGACGCCGTTGCGGAGGTGCTCGTCGACCTGCCGCAGCATCTTCTCGTTCGCGACGAGGTCGGGCCGGCGCGCGCGGCCCCACACGGTCGCCGTGTCGTCGGCGCGGGCGGTCGGCGCGGCGAGCGTCGACGCGAGGACGGCAGCGGCGAGGACGCGCGCGCGGCTCACGGCGCGGCCCTCCGCTGCGGGCGCGCGACCCTCCGGCCGCCGCCGCGACGAAGCCCGTCGACCCGGGCGCGCGCCGTGGCGGCCCACGGCCCATGCCCGCCCGCGCCCGCGAGGAACGCCTCCCATTTCTTTTGCGCGCCGGCCTTGTCGCCCGGCTCGAGCGCGAGCGCCTCGATGGCGATCTGGTCCTCCGGCGCGGCCAGGAACGCGAACGCGCGGACGCGTGCGCCGGCGCGCGCGCCCTCGGACAGGGCGGCGTCCGACGCGGCGTGGTCGCCCGCGCGATCGAGCGCGAGCGCGAGGGCGAGCGACGCGTCCGCAGCGAGCTCGCTCGGCGCGCGCAGCCGCGCCTCGCGCAGGTACGCGACCGCCTCGTCGAGGCGAGCCGGCGGCGATCCCGCGGCGACCGCCATCGACACGTCGGCCGCCTCGATCAGCGCGAGCGCGCGCTCGGTCGCGCTGCCGATGAACTCCGCGCGCGGGGCGAGCGCCCGGTACGCGGCGAGCGCCTCGGCCCGCTTGCCCGCGCGGAGGAGCGCGCGCGCGTACGCGTGGAGCGCCGCGGGATCCTCGACGCACCGCGGATCGAGGGCGAGGGCCTCGGCGAACGCCGCCGCCGCCTCGGGCGCCATCCCGAGCGCGAGCAGCGCGCGCGCGCGAAGCACCTTCGGCGCAGCGTGACCGGGGAGCGCGGCGTCCGCCTCGTCGGCCGCGCGCTTCGACGCGTCGGGGTGGCCGGCGAGATCCGCCTGGCCGCGCGCGATCCGATCGCAGTAGAGCTCGAGCGTCGGCGTGCGCGCGCGCTCCCACACGCTC
>DASYCF010000096.1:0-8531 GCA_036500365.1 Byssovorax sp. | reverse complement strand
CGGCACGGGGAAGGAGGGCATCGCGACGGAGCTCGTGCAGCGGGGGCCGCGCGCCGACGGCCCGCTCGTCATCGTCGACTGCGGCGCGATCTCGCCGAGCCTGGTCGAGGGCGAGCTCTTCGGCCACGTCCGCGGCGCGTTCACGGGCGCCGATCGAGACCGCGTCGGGGCGTTCGAGGCGGCGAGCGGAGGCACCGTGTTCCTCGACGAGATCGGCGAGCTCCCGCTCCCCATCCAGCCGAAGCTCCTCCGCGCCCTCGAGGCACGCGAGATCCGCCGCGTGGGCGAGACGCAGACGCGCAAGATCGACGTGCGCTTCATCGCGGCGACGAATCGAACGCTCGAGGTGGAGGTCAACCAGAAGCGCTTCCGGGAGGATCTCTATTATCGCTTGTCGATCGTGACCGTCCACGTCCCGCCGCTGCGCGACCGGCTCGGCGACATCCCGCTCCTCGTCGAGCGCTTCGTGATGCAGCTCGCGTCGAATCAGGGCATGGAGCTCTTTACGCCTCGGGTCCTCGACGAGCTCGTCCATCACGCGTGGCCCGGCAACGTCCGCGAGCTGCGCAACTACGTCGAGGGGGCCCTCGTCCGTCAGTGCGCGCGGCTGCGCCGAAGCGGGACCCGACAGCGCGTCTCGATCTCGCCTGCTGCCGCCGACCTCGACGTGCCGTTCAAGCTCGCGAAGGACGCGTGCGTCGAGGCGTTCGAGCGCGTCTATCTGAGCGAGCTCATCGCGTGGTCCGGCGGCAACGTGTCCCAGGCGGCGCGCCGCGCCGGCGTCGATCGCATCCACCTGCACCGCCTGCTGCAGCGCTACGGCCTCTCGCCCGGCCGCCGCTGAGGCCGGCCCCACACAGCCACGCTCCAGCGGCGCTCGTCGAGCCTCAGTTGCGCGCGCAGCTGCCCGAAGACACGGTGGATCCCATGTCGACGACCTCGAAGTCCGTGACGTCGAGCCCCGCGAGCGAGCTCGCCGTCATGCCGACCTGTGCCCACTTCGCGTTGGTGAAGCGGTCGTCGGCCGCCGTCAGCGCGATGTTCCCTCCGTCGGAGAGGAACATTCCATACGTCTGCATCGCCTTGGCGACGACGCGCGCCGCCGGGTCGAGCGCGCTCGTGTCGTAGCTCGCCTTGAGCCGCATGCGCACGCCGTACGGGGGCGCGTCCGCGCCGCCGCTCGTCGCGCCCGTCGTGTGCGAGCCCGGGTGCACGAACACGTCGCCGCCGCGGATGCGCGCGTTCGGCAAGATGAAGCGGATCGCGTGCGGGATCTCGCCGGCGGCGATCTCGTCGGCCGTGAACAGCATCGCCGCGATCGGGAAGCCGCCCGCGTCGGCGCTCGTGCACCCGTCGCCGCGCAGGCTCGCCGGATAGGCCTCGTGGAGGTCCCACACCGCCGTGCAGCCGGCCGTGAAGGCGCCGCTGCCGCCGGTGAACGCGCGCCACATCTCGTAGAGCTTCGCGCCTGCGTCGTCGACGACCAGGAGGTGACAGTCCCCGTCGTTCGAGCAATCGTATCCGCTCTCGCCCTCCAGGGCCCCGCCCAGGGGGACGGGGAACGGCACGTCGTCGCAGTCCGGCGTGTAGAAGTCTTCGGTCGGCGTGAAGGTGCGGAACGGCGTCGACGCGTCGGCGTGCTGAAGGGTGATCGAGAAATCGATCCGCATCTGCCCCGTACCCCAGCCGCCGGCGCTCGAGAGCCATTGAATGATCGAGTCGGACGAGGCCGACTTTGGATCTCCCGCGACCGGCGTATTCCAGGGCTCCTGCGCCTGGAACAGGCCGGCCGTCGTGGATCCGCCGGAGCCCGTCGACGCCGAGCTCGACGCCGCCGAGGTCGCCGCGCTCGCCGACGCGGAGGTCGATCCGCCGCTGCCACCGACGGTGACGGAGCTCTCGCCGCCTGCGCCGCCGCCGCTCGCGGAGGTCGATGCTCCGCCTGCGCCCGTCGTCGTCGACGAGACGGACGTCGCGGCGCTCGACGACGTGACCGCGCCCGTGCCCGCCGCGCCCGAGCTCCCGTGCGTCGACGACGCGCTCGTCGGATGACAGCCGTGCTCGTGATGGCGGCACTCCGCCGCCGCGACGGCCTCGCCGCTCCCCCCGCCGGCCGCTTCGAGATCGTCGGAGGTGGAGCACGCCGGCAACCACGAAATGAGGGTCGCGGCGTACAGCACAGCAGGGAGGTTTTTGATCACGGGACCGCCCCGAGCAACGATGATGCCCACGGCGCGCAGGCGAGCGAGCGCGAAAACCACCAAGGATTTCAAGCGGTCGCGCGTCTCGGATCGAGGCTTCGAAGCCTCGCATGTTGCCTTCAGGCAACACCCTACATCGATCGCTCGAACGACGCGGCGGCCGTCGTGGACGCGCGCGCGAGGAGCTTGACGCACGACAGCGGGAGCCGCACGGCGGCAGCATGGAGTCGCGAATGCGCGGCGCGCTTCGCGTCCTCGCAGGGCTGGCCTGGGCCTACCTCGCCGCGCTCGTCGCGTTCGCGCTCCTCGTCGTCCTCGTCGGCGAGCGCAGCTGGGCGGGGTCGGTCGCGCTCTATTTGCCGCGCCTGCCGCTGCTCCTCCCGCTCGTCGCGCTCGCGCCGCTCGCGTGGGACCGGGCGCGCAGGCGGCTCGTCGGAGCGCAGGCCGCGTTCGCCATGGCCGTCGTGCTGTGGCTCGCGGGGCTCCACGTCTCTTGGCCGCGGGGGACGTCGGGCGCGCCGAGCGTGCGCGTCCTGAGCTACAACGTTTGGTACGGAAAGCGCGACCTCGACGCCATCGAGCGCGAGGTCCTCGCCGCCGACGCGGGCGTCATCGTCCTCCAGGCCGCGCGCCCCGTCGTCGCGGAGCGGCTCCGGGATCGCCTCGGCGCGAGCTGGTCCTTCGTCGTCCGCGGAGAGTTCGTCGTCGCGAGTCGATATCCCATCGTCACGTGCGGGCCCGCCGGGGAGGGCGCCGGACACCTCGCGTGTACGATCGACACGCCGCTCGGGCTCGTCGACCTCTTCGACTTTCACCCTGTGTCGCCGCGACCGGGCTTGAACATGATGTTTCATCAGTCGAAGAAGCGCGTCCTCACGGAGGGGCCGTCGGACGAATCCATGGACACGGTCGCGTCCAACACGGTCTCTCGCGAGCGCCAGGCCACGGCGCTCGCGGAGGCCATCGCGGCCGCGAAGAATCCGGTGCTCGTCGCGGGCGACACCAACCTGCCGGAGCGGTCCAGCCTGTTTCGCGCCCACTTCGGCGGGCTGCGGGACGGCTTCGCCGAGGCGGGCACGGGCTTCGGCTACACGTTCCCCGCCAATCGCTGGTTTCCGTGGATGCGGATCGATCGCATCTTGTCGGGCCCCGAGCTCCGGTTCACGTCGTTCACCGTCGGTGGCAAGGACGGCTCCGATCATCGCCCGGTCTGGGCGGACATCGAGCGGCCGTAGCGACGATCAGCCGCCGCGCCGCGCCGTCGAGCGGCGCGCGCCGAGGAGCGCGGCGGGCGTGCGTGAGCGCGTCGTGACCGTGTACCTCGAGTCCTGCTCCGCCGCGTAGAACGGATCGACGCCGCCGCGCGCGTCGCGGAGGCGCCTCGCCCTCGGCGGGGCGTCGCCCCGCTCCGCGGCGGCGCGCGACGCGCGGGTCGCGCTCACGCTCGGGGTGGTCGTCGTCTCCGTCACCTCGGGGTCGACGTCGACCACTCCGCCCGTCGTGCGCGTGAAGGGCACGCAGAGCTGCGCCTCCAGCGGGGTGGCCCGCGGCACGAGCCGGACCGCGGGCCCGACGCCGTTCGCGTCGGTCGCCCGCCGCGCGTTCGCACGCGCGCACGCGCGCACGGCCATGACCTTCTTGGTCCGCGCGCGTCGGTCGGCGACCGTCGGGCCGATGAAGCGCGAGACCACCTCCGCGACCTCCGCGTGCTCGGGCAGCCGCAGGCCGATCTCGCGGCACGCCGCCGCGAGCGCCGAGCCGAACGCGAGGGCCGAGCTCGTGCGCCGCGAGACGTCGAGCGTGAGCGCGTCGGCGACGACGGCCGCGAGGGCGGGGTGCACGTCGGGGTTCACGCTGCGCAGCGGGGGCGGCGCCGTCGTGACGAGGCGGAGGAGGGTGGTCACGTCGTCGTTCAGGTCGGCGTAGAGACGCCTGCCGGCGAGGAGCTCCCACGCCATCACGCCGGCGGCCCAGACGTCGCAGCGCCGGTCGAGCGGGAGCCCGCGCGCCTGCTCGGGCGACATGTATGAAATCTTGCCTTTGATGCTTCCGGCGCGCGTGTGCCGCACGCGCGTCGCGGCCGTCGCGATGCCGAAGTCGGTCAGCCGCCCGGTGCCGTCGAGCCCGATGAGGATGTTTTGAGGCGAGAAGTCGCGATGGACGAGGGACTGAGGCTGCCCGGATTCGTCGCAGAGCTCGTGCGCGGAGTGCAGACCCTCGAGCGAGTCGCACAGGATGCGCAGCCCGACGCCGGGCGACAGCGGGGCGCCTGCGGCCGCGGCGCCGCGCGAGACGGCGCTCAGCGTGTCTCCCTCGACGTATTCCATGACGAGGAAGACGTAGCCGCCGTCCGCGCCGACGTCGAAGATCGGGACCACGTTCGGGTGATGAATGCGCACCGCGAGCCGCGCCTCTTCGAAGAGCTCGGTCGCGGTGTCGCCGGAGCCGAGGCGCTCGGCGTGCGCGAGCTTCAGGGCCACCTCGCGCTCGACGCCGCCGAAGCCGCGGCTCCGCGCGAGGTAGACCGTCGCCATGCCGCCGCTCGCGATCGGCAGCAGCACCTCGTAGCGGCCGATCCAGTGCGGCACGCACGCGGCGAGCTGTCGCGCGCGCTCGCCGAGGAACGGCGCGTCGAGGGCGGCGACGTCGAGCCGCGAGCTCGGCTGGCGCGGCACGAGCGGGGCGCGTCCGCCCTCCTCCGTCGATCGACCGGTGGGGCGCATGAAGTCGGGGCGCCCCATGGAGCAGACGCGCGCGTTTGAGGGTCGAGAGGCGGACATCAGAGGCTCGCTGGCTGGGGACTGGGCGCGACGCGGATCGCGCGAGACGCCTTCTCGCGACGCGCTTCGACCCGCTCCGTGCACGCCGCGCCGCCCCGCTCCGTCGAACGGCAGGCGTCGGGCGTAGCCGCGGAGAGCGCGGAAGGGCCGCGTCGATTCCCCCTGTGCGACGTAGAAGACAGCATCGATTTACGTCCATCCCTCGAAGCGTCGCGGCCGACTCGACCTGGCGCTGGTCAGGGCGCCTGTGCAGCTTCTCAGCCAACGCGTCATCGGCACGCGAAAGCGCGGGAAAAGCTCGCGGGACGCGCGGCGCGTGGCCGAACGCCGGCGGCGTCGCGCTGCGTGCGCGGGCGCACATGAGGCGCATTGACGCCTCGATCGACGCAGCAGCGGCGGGAACGCAGGACAGAGCGGAGCGGTGGCCGCGACATTTCGACCCGCTGCGGCGGCTGTGCGCGCCGGGGTCGAGCGTCCGCGCGCCGTTCTCCTCATTTGTGGCGGCATGGTGCATTGGCGCCGGACGTGCAAGGCGCCGAGGTGACTCACCCGCTCAACAGCGCGCCGGGGGAATGTCCGTCGTGCGCGGGAGGGTCGTGCGAGCTCCTGGACGGTTCTCCCGCCGGGCCTCGCAGCGTCGTCTAGAGCCGCCGCCGGCGGATAGGACCTTTATGCTCGCCGTTCTCGACGGCCAACGGGTGTGTGGTCGAACGTGGATGGGCGCCGCCGTGCTCGGGCTCGCGCTGTGTGCGTGCAGCTCGCAGACTGCGGCGAACGCCGCCGGCGGCGGCGCGGGCGACACGACGGGCGTCGGCGGGAGCGACTCCGACGGCACGGGCTCGGGCGGAGACTCGACGAGCGGCGACGGCGGCGCGGAGGTCGGGCCCATCATCGTCCACTTCGTCCCCGGCGCCGTCGTCTCGACCGTCGCAGGCTCGGCCACGGCCGGGCACGCAGACGGCCAGGGCAGCGCGGCGACCTTCGACAACCCGGTGAACCTCGCGCTCGGCGCGGACGGGAACCTGCGCGTCGCCGACTACAACAACGGGATGATCCGCCTCGTCACGCCGGGTGGAGCCGTGTCGACGCTGACCGCTCAGACCCACTTCGCGCGCCCCTTCGGCGCGACGTTCGACGCTGCGGGCACGCTGCTCGTCGAGACCGACTGGAGCTCCACCGGGCAGAACTTCACCGGCGCCGGCACGATTTGGTCCGTGGCGACCGCGAGCGGCTCTGCGTCCGTCGTCGTCGGCAACGTGGGCAAGCCGCGTGGCCTCAAGGGCCTCTCGACGGGACTCGTCGCCGTGTCCGACATGGTCGAGCACACGGTGCGGCTCCTCGACCCGACGACGCACGCGATCACGAACCTCGCTGGCAAGTCCGGCGTCCCGGGCAACGTGGACGGCCACGGCGCGGACGCGCGGTTCAACTGGCCCTATGGCGTCGCGGAGATGGCGGACGGGAGCCTCGTAGTCGCCGATCGCGCCAATCACCGCCTGCGCCGCGTGACGATGTCGGGCGACGTCACGCCGTTCGCGGGAGACGGGACGCCGGGCATGATCGACGGCCCCGCGGCGACCGCGCGCTTCGACTACCCGCAGGGCGTCGCGATCGACTCCGCGGGCAACGTGTACGTCTCCGACACGGGGAACAACCGAATTCGTCGCATCGACCCGACGGGCGTCGTGGAGACGGTCGCGGGCGACGGCACGCGCGCGTTCCGCGACGGCGACGGGGATCAAGCGGAGTTCTTCGGCGCCGAAGGACTGGACGTCACCTCGGACGGGAAGACGATCTACGTGGCGGACGGCAACGGCGGCGGGACGGAGCTCTTCAATCGAGTCCGCGCCATCACGATGCCCTGACCACCAGCTGGAGCGTGACGCGGTCAGGTGGGGCCGCACGCCGAACCAACCGTTCGGCTGACGAGGAACTGAGGACATGTCGTGAGCCCCAAAGCCATGGATTCCCCGGACCGATGCTCGGGGCCGCCGCGCGCCGGCGCGCGGGAGGGCGGACGGCGGCGCACGACGAGCCTCCGCATGCGTGTGCCGTACGTCGCCGGCGACATCCTCGCGGAGAAGTACCTGCTCGAGAGCGTGCTCGGCGGCGGCGCGATGGGTGAAGTGTGGCTCGCGACCAACACCGCGCTCGAGGTGGAGGTCGCGATCAAGCTCGTCCGCGGGACCGATCCCGCGGCGCCGCCGGACGACGTGCGCCGCAGCGCTGCGTTCGAGCGTCACCTGCTCCACGAGGCCCAGGCCACCGCGAAGGTGTGCCACCCGTCGGTGGTCCGCATCTTCGATTACGGCGTCACCGATCGGGGCGACCCCTACATTGTCATGGAGCGGCTCGAGGGCGAGGATCTCCGCACCAACTTGGTGCGAGAGGGACCCATGGTCGCGGAGGAGGCCGTCCGGCTGTTGCTCCCGGTCATGCAGGGCATGCAAGCCGCGCACGTGCTCGGGGTCGTCCACCGCGACCTCAAGCCCGAGAACATCTTCCTCGCGCAGATCGACGAGGCCGTGTCTCCGAAGGTGCTCGATTTCGGCATCGCCGACACGAGCTGGGTGACGGACGGGCTCGGCGCGGTCGTGTGCGGCACGCCCGACTACATGGCTCCCGAGCAGATCACGCGGGAGCCCAAGCCCGACCATCGCGCCGACATCTGGTCTCTCTCCGCCCTGTTGTTCGAGGCGATCACCGCCGCGGTGCCCCGCGGGCCATCGCGCGCGACCGCCGCCTGGAACGAGCTCGACCCGGCCCTCGCCGCCATCCTCGGGAAGGGCCTCGCGTTCCGGCCGGAGGACCGCTGGCGCAGCATGACGGAGCTCGGCGAGGTGCTCGCCAAATGGCTCGTTTCTCGCGGTGTCGACTCCGATTGCGAGGGTCGCTCGCTGCGCGCGCGGTGGCTCTACGAGACCCCGACCGCGCGGTCCGACCGGCCTCCGCCCGCGCTGTGGATCAGCTCGGAGCCGCCCGCGGCCGAGGTCCGTGTCGTCGCGCCGCGGGGGCCCGGCGACCCGCCCTTCAAGCTGCCGATGGATCGGGTCGCGAGCGTCATCGCCGCGGTCGGGCTCATCTGCGCGCTCGGCGGCGGCGCGTTCCTCGGGCGCGGCGCGCTCGCGTCCCGCTACCACGACGGCTGGACCCGGCTGCGTGCGCGCGCGTCCGGTCCGCCCGCGGCCGAGCTCCCCCAGCCGGCCGTCGCCCCGCCGGCGCGGCCGACGAGCGACGCGCCGCCCGCCCCGCGCGTGCAGGTCGCGCCCGTCGCCGACGCGCCCGCGGCATCGGTCGACGTGGACGACGTCAGCGCGAGGCCGCTGCCGCCGAGGAGCGCACCCCCGGCGCCGCGCGACACGACGGATCCTTACGCTGAGCCGCCGCAGCGCCGCGGGGCGCACCCGGCCAGCTCGGCGCGGCCGTACCAGCCGACGGAGATCTGACGTCGCTCGCCGCGGCCGACCACGGCCGCGCCACATGTGACAGTCGTGATCGCGACCACGCGGCTACGCGCAGCCCGTGCGGTCGGCCCGCCTGGCGCGGATCC
>DASYCF010000095.1:0-1697 GCA_036500365.1 Byssovorax sp. | reverse complement strand
ACAGACGGCGCTCGAAGCAGAGCGCGAACTCCATCGAGAGCCCGGGGCAGAGCGACGCGCTCTGGGCCAGCGTGCGGAGGTATGTCTCGACGCCGCCCTGAAGGTTCCCGCTGTGAATGTGAAGCACGCGCGCTTCCCCCGAACGGGCTGCGCTCGTCGATGAGACCGACGCACCCAATGGCTCGCCTCGTCCTAGAGAATCGTCAGACGATAGCGAATGGGCGGGCCGCCTGTCCCCCCCTTCGGCCCTGATTTGCGACGGTCCGTCGACGAAGTGCGACATCCGACACGGCACGACCCGCGCAAGCGTGGTCGCGAGATCGTTCACCCGCTGCTCCGGCTCACCGATTTCGCCGGCGCGTGGCGGCCCTCCCCGGGCCAGCCGCGCGCGCTCGTCGCCATCGCCGACGAGGGTCGAGAGCGCTCGGGCGAGCGCCGCTGGGCTCGCATCGACGAGGCGCCCGCACGCCGGCGTGACGAGCTCGATCGCCGCCCCGAGACGCGTCGCCACGACCGGCAAACCCGACGCCAGCGCCTCGACGAGCGCCATGGCCGACGGCTCGGACCGCACGCTCGGCCGGCACAGAACGTCGGCGGCGCTCATGAGGGACGGCATGTCGCGCTCGAATCCGACGAATCGGATCCGATCGGCGAGCCCCGAACGACGTGCCCGGCGGCGCAGGTCGGCTTCGTACGCTCCTTCCGCAGCCCCGTCCGCTCGGCCGGCGATCCAGCAAACCCAGCGAGGGTCCGACGCGATCCGCGCCAGCGCGCCGAGGAGCAGGCGGTGGCCCTTGCTCTCTTTCATCCGGCTCGCCTGGAGGATCACGACCGCGTCGCTCCCCGTCTCCAGCGAAGCGCGGACGTCGCTCCGCGACGCGCGGTGCGACGGGAGGTGATCCCGATCGACCCACGGCACGACGACGCGCCGAGGCACCGGCCCGAAGAGCCAGCGGCCGGCCTCCCGGGTGAGCGCTCCGCTGCACAAGACGAGATCGGGCGGCGCGCGGTGCGCCCAAAGGTCGAGCCACGATCCGCGGTGCGGCACGTCGTGCATGAAGTGGACGAGAGGCACGCCGGCGGCGCGCACCGCAGGTGCGAAGACGGCGTGCGGCGCGGCCGAGTGACACACGACCACGTCGTACGTTCGCGATTGGAGGAGCTTCGTCAGCGAGCCGCGCGCGCGACGGACGCTCGCCGGCTCGCGGAGGCGCGCCTCGCCCACGACATGCACCGCGACGCGCTCGGCGCGAAGGTCGCTCGCCAGTGGCCCGTCGGTGCACAGCGCGAACTCGGCCGTCGCGGGCGCGCCCGGCCCTCCGCGAGCGAGCACGCGCAGGAACGATTCGACGCCGCCGTACGCTCTTCCTCCGTAGACATGCAGCACGCGCAGCGGCGCGACGGCGGGGACCGCGGCGCGAGCCGCGAAGGGGGGCGCGGCGACCGGGGGCCGCGGCTCCGGCGAGGCGTGCGACGCGCCGGCGGTCACGGGCGGGCTCCTTCGCTCGGGATCGCCTCGACCCGGGGGCGGTGGAATGCCGAACGCGGACTGCCGTGGATCGCCTCGTCGTAGAGGCGCATGCTCCGGCGGACCATCACGTCGCGCTCGAACTCGCGCTGCGCGCGCGCGGCCGCGGCGGCGCCGAGACGCTTGGTGAGCTCGTCGTCGTCCAGCAGCCGACGCGACGCGGCGGCGA
>DASYCF010000094.1:0-14995 GCA_036500365.1 Byssovorax sp. | reverse complement strand
AGACGGCGCTCCACGATAGCCTCGACGACGAAGACGCGACCGTATTCGACCCCGCCGCCGAGGCGACGGCGCGGGAGCGAAGCGACGCCCGCGCGAGCGCCACGAACGAGGTCGAGGAGGCGACCGGCGCCTATCGAGGCTTGCCCGCGCCACCCGCGATGATGGCGATCAGCCGTGCGCCGGACCCGCCGGCGCACGCGGCGCCGAAGAAGCCCGACCTCGGCGGCAAGCTCTTCGACCTCCCCAAGCCCGGCGCAGCCGCTCCGAGCCTGAACCCGAGCCCGAGCCCGAACCCGAGCCAGAGCCAGAGCCAGAGCCAGAGCCAGAGCCCGAGCCCGACCGCCGCGCAGCTCACGCCCGATGCGCCGTTCGACCCGGCGTCGTGTCCGCTCGAAAAATGCGCGGCGGTGCAGGCCGAGATCGCGCTCAAGCGCGAGCCGATGGCCGACGTGCTTAAGCGCGTCAACGTCGCCGCCGACGCGTGGCCCGCGGTCGAGCGTCACTGGCTGTCGGCCATCACGAAGGAGACCGAGCGCGGCGCGACGAAGCTCCTCGGCGCGTACGACGCGGCCTACGTCGCGGCGCTCGAGAAGCTCCGCGGCCCCCTGACGACCGACGAATACGCGCGCATGGTCGCCGGCGTCGAGCGGGGCGACGCGGGCGCCGTGCTCGCCGACCTCGGCCTGCCGCGTACGGCGCTGATGCGCATCGAGCGCGTATGGACGAAGCGCCTCGCCGAGGACGGCGCGCTCGCGCAGCGCGTGAGCGCCGCGGTCGAGATCGCGCGCAAGTCCTGACGGCTACTCGGCGGCGAACGCCTCGCTGTTGAGGCTCCACGTGCCGGCGCTCGCGGGCATCGCCTCCGCCTGCGCCGCGGCGTCGAGGGTCGGCGCCGTGCCCGACTGGTCTTGCAGGATGATCGCGCCCTGCGCGTTGTCGCTCACGGTGTTGCCCGAGAGCGCGGTGTTCGCGCCGTCGGCCTGGTCGAGGATGAGCCCGAGCCGCGCGTTGCCCGACACGGTGTTGCCGGTGATGTTCGCGGAGGCGCCGGCGAGCACGTTCAAGCCGTCGCCGATCGAGCCCTGCTGGCCGCCCGCGAAGAACGTGCCCATCGTCGTGTTGGTGACGACGTTGCTCTGCAGGATGATGCCGTGCGTGTCGCCGCTGAGGCCGATGCCCACGAAGCGGTTCGCGCCGACCTTGTTGCGCGAGATCTCGCTCGACGCGTCGGCGCCGGCGCCCTCCTGCAGCCAGATGCCTGCGCCGAAGCCGATGGTCGCCGCGCTCGACGTGACGGTGTTGTCCTGCAAGATGATGCCGTGCGCGCCCGCGGCCGCGAGGATGCCGACGCGGCCGCTCCCGTCGATCGTGTTGCCGCTCGCCGTGATCGACGATCCCGTCTCGCCCGTCGCCTGACCGACGACGAGGCCGTCGCCCATCTGCTCGCTCGAGCCGGGCGCGATCGGCGCGAGCGCGGTGCCCGAGATCTGGTTGTCCTGCAGGATGATGCCGACCGAGCCGAACACGGCGACGCCGAAGCCGCTGTTCGACGTGAGCGTGTTGCCCTCGAGCGTGCCCTCCTCGGACGAGTCGAAGCGGACGCCGCCGCCGGCGTTGTTCGAGATGTCCGAGCTCGAGACGGTCCCCGTCGCGGAGACGAAATAGACGCCGATGAGCGCGGAGCCCGTGACGGCGCTGTCTTGCAGGATGATCGCGCCCTCGGTCGCGGCCGAGACGCCGTAGGCGACGCCCGGCTGGCTCGCGTCCTCGACCGTGCCGACGACCTTCGACGCGCTGATGGTCGCGCTCCCGCCGATCGCGAGGATGCCGACGGACTTCGCGCCCTCGATGTCGAAGCCGGTGAGCGAGACGTTCGCGCCGTTCGACACGCGCACCGCATCGCCGGCGGGCGCTTGGAGGATGATGCCCGCGTCGCCGCCGTGCATTCCCGCCGTCGCGGCGCCGATGATCGTGACGTCGCTCGTCAGCGCGAGGTTCTCGCCGTAGGTGCCCTTGGCGACGAGGATCGTCGCGCCCTTGCCGCCGGCGGTCACCGCGTCGGTGATGGTCGCGAACGGGTGGTCCTGGGAGCCGTCGGCGCTCGACGCGGGGCAGCTCGCCGAGGCGTATACGACGTTGGTCGCGCCCTTCGGCGGATCGGGGAAGCTAGCGTCGCACGCGCCGCTGTCGCCCGCGGTGTCGCCGCCGCCGCAGCCGACGGCCAAGAGGGAGAGCGCCGCGGATCCGCACAGCACGAGCTTCTTCAAAGGAAACCTCCGTCCCGCGGGCGAGCCGCGGTTTCGTGAGCGCAGAATAGCCCGCGCGCGCCGTCGGCCTCAAGCCGCGCGTTCAGCCCATGTCGCCGATCGACGAGTGATCCCAGAAGGTCACGTCGCCCTCGACGCTGGCGACGAAGCGCACCGAGCCGTCCTGCGAGACGACGATCGCGACCGCCTCCGGCATCGCCGCGATCAGGCGATAGACGGACCGGTGCCGCGTGCCGACGCCGTCGGGCGCCTCGAACGCGCGCGAGGTGCCCTCGAGATCGAGCGCGCGCGCGACGCGCGTCACCTGCGGGAGCGCGCCGACGATCTCCGCGCCGAAGCCGAGGATCTCGAAGCGCCGCGTGAGCACCACGACGCCGTCGACGTCGGCGAGCGCGGCGATGAGCTGCGACAGCTCGAAGATCGCCTCGTGCGCCTCGGCGGCGGCCGCGCGCGCGCCCGTCGACAGGGCGCGCAGGAGCGCGAGCATGACCGTTCGATAGCGGCGACGCGGCGCCTCGGCCGTGAACGGGTACTTCACGTCGAGGAAGGGCACGCGCAGCTCGTCGGCGACGACGGCGCTCGGCGGCAGGAACACGATGGTCCCGCCGTGCCGCGCCTCACGCATGATGGCGAGCGCGCGGCGCACCGCGTCTTGACCGACGTGCCGGACGACGTCCTCGTCGAGGTCGTGCGACGCGGGCGCGCGATCGAAGTCGACGACGCCCTCGCCGATCTGCGCGGCCTCGTGCTCGGCGAGGAGCTCGTGCCGAATGTCGACGAAGCGCGCGGGGAGCCAGCGCGACTCGAAGACGTCCATGCCGGGCTCCGTCACGACGCCGCCGCGGAGCTCCGCGATCGTCACGTCGCCCTTCGAGACCTCGACGCGGCCGGGCGCGGCCACGAGCACGACGAGCGTGTCGTCGGGCAGATGCGGCGCGCTTCGCTCGCCGGCGCGCGCGCTCGGCAGCCACCGCGGACCCGACTGCACGACGCCCCAGATCTGGAACTGCTCGTCGCCGATGGGCGCGACGCCGATGAGCGCGCGGTGGTACTTCGCCGCTTGGGAGAGGCGCCGGAGCTCGTGCTCGTCGAACGCGCGCGGCGCGGTGAAGCGCAGGCGGTGCAGGCCCGCGGGCGGGCCTCCCTCGTCGGAGAACGCGTCCGGCGACGCGACGACGACGCGGAACGTGACGGGTCGATCCTCGTCACGCAGGATGCTCGCCTGGTAGACGATCGAGAGCAGCGCCTCGAGCGCGCGCTCGTCGGGGAGGCCGGGCTCGCCCTCGCCCCAGCGGCTCATGACGAAGCTCGCCAGCTGCGACGGGTACGCGTGCAGCACGCGCTCAGCCGCCCACGCTCGCAACGGTCGCGCGCATTGGCGCGATGGTAGCGCAATCGATCAGCCCGGCGTCTCGACGGACCGCACCCTCTTGAACAGATCGTCGAACGAGAGCACCTCGCCGAGGAAGGGCGCGTCGACGTCGAGAAACCGCGAGAGGTTCGACGGCTCGCCCGGCGCGCCGATCGGCGGCCACGGCGGCGGAGGCTGCTTGTAGCGGCCCGAGGGCGCGCGCATGTGCGCCCGGTCCGAGGCGAACCGCGCGACGAGCTCCGCGGCCTCGACGAGACGAAACCGCGGCGCCATCTCCGCCGGGATGCGCCGGCGCCAACTGCGCGCGTCGTCGTCGGGACGCGGCGCCGCATAGGGGAAGCTCCGCGCGAGGTAGGTCGCCGCGTCGAGCGGCGCGCCGAGCGTCGAGTCGACGTCCCACACCTGCCACGGCGCCTCGACGAGGAGCACGACGTGATAGTCCCAGAGCACGGGCGCATCCAGGCGCGGCGCGGCGCGCTGGTGCCACATCACGATGGCGCGCGCGGCGCTGCTCAAGAACACGGCGCGCGGCCATCGGCCAGCGAAGCGCGGGGCGCGGCACGCGTGCCACACGTTCTCCTCGCAATAGAACGGCTGATACGGGAGCGCCGGCTCGGCCTCGCCCGGGCTCATCTCACGTCGCTTCGGGGTCGCGTTGCACGGACGCTGCGTCGGGCTCGACCTCGCCGTCGCGCGGCGCGTCGTGATCCGCCTTCGCGGCGCCGTCGATCGCGCCGACTCCGCGTTCGCCGGTCGCGATCGCGAGGCCTACGCCGGCGCCGACCACGCGGTTCACGGCGCGGACGCCTCCGTACGAGAGCGTGACGATCGCGTCGTGCACGACGCGGACGACGCGCGTCGGCGGCGCGACCACGGGGATCTGCTCGAGCAGGTCGAACGGTCGCTTCGCCGTCTCGCGGTGCACGCGCTCGATCGCGCGCGAGCCGTGCTCGACCGCGTCCTCGACGAGCGACGCGAGGCCGCGCCAGCGCTTCCAGTCGGTCACGGCGCCTCCGCGGCGGGCGCGTCGGAGAGGAGCCGAAGCACGTGCGGGTACACCTCGCGCGAGCGCGGCACGTCGACGTGCGACAGGCCGCGCAGCACGACGACGTCCTCCGCGCGCATCGGCGAGCCGTCGGCGATTCGCTGCGCCGCGTTCGTGGCCGACGTGAGCGGCACCACCGCGTCACCGAAGAGCGCGGCGAGGTGCGGATCTCCGAACAGGCTGCCCGCGACGAGCCCGTGATGGATCGACGCGAGCAGCGGCACGGGGTGCGCGGGATCGCGGAGCGCGATCGCGTGGACGCGGCGCGCCCGATCCTCGTGTCGGAGATCCGCGTCGCCGAGGTCCTTCACGCCGTCGCTGCGGAGGTCTGCGAGGTCGGCGACGAGGCGCGTGTACGGGTCGTCGACGGCGCGGAGCACGCGTGAGACGAACCGGCCGACGCGCTCCATCGGCGCGCCGAGGTGCGGCGTCCCCACGTACACGGCGCGCGTGACGCGCGAGAGCCACGCCGCGCCGCGCGCCGCAGCCGCGTGACACGCCGCCCGCGCGACGAGCCCGCCCATGCTGTAGCCGAGGAGATCGATCTGCCCGACGCCCGGCCACGCGGCGACGAGCTCGTCGAGCAGCGCGTCGAGCGCGGCGCCGCTGTCCGCGATCGGCAGGCCCGTGTTGTAGCGGACGTACAGCGGCGCGAGCCCGAGGTCGCGCGCGAGCAGCGTCCCGTAGTCGGCGCCGTCGTCCATCTTGAAGATGTCCTCGGTGCACATCAGTCCGTGGACGAGCACGACGACGCGCGGAGCGGCGCCGAGGTCGAGCGCGGCCGCGACGACGGGCACCCCCGCGCGCACGAACGACATCTCGATCGCGAGCCCGTTGCGCGTGCGCGCGAGGTAGTCGCCGACGACGCCGTTCAACACGGCGAGCGCCGCGTCGATCGGGCGCCCGGATTTCTGCGACGCCGCGGGTCCGCTCACGTGCCTCCGGGTGCGCGCGCGACGGCACGAAACGCGAGAGGTCCGCGATTTTGGGCCCACACGCCGCGCGCCGTGGACTAGGGTACGCGCCAGGTTTTCGGCCCACCATGAAAAAGCTCGCCATCGTCCTCGCCGTCCTCTTCGCCGCCGCGCCCGCGCTCGCGAAGGACGAAAAGTCCGAAAGCTCGTCGCACGCTTCGTCGTCCCACACCTCGTCGTCGCACACCTCGTCGTCGCACGCCTCGTCGTCGCACGCGCCGAAGACCGCGCACGCGAGTTCGAAGGACAAGGGCTCGAAGTCGTCGAAGAAGACGGCCAGCTCGAAGGACAAGGACGCCTCGCACGACGCGAAGGCGAAGAAGGCCGACGCGAGCAAGTCGAAGGAAGCGAAGTCCAAGAAGACCGACGCGAAGTCCAAGAAGACCGACGCGAAGTCCAAGGACGCGAAGAAGAAGAGCGACGCGAAGTCCAAGAAGACCAGCGCGGCGAAGTCCAAGAAGACCGACGGCGCGTCGAAGGCGCCGAAGTCCGACGCGAACAAGGCCGAGAGCAAGCACGCCGCTGCATCGAAGCCCGCCGCCCCCGCCCCGCAGAACGACTCGCCCTACGCGGAGTGAGGTCGGCGGGCGAGCGCCGGCTCTCCGTCTGCTGAGTACCTCGGCAGGACGCCCTGAGGCGAAGGCGATCTTCGCGCGGGTCCGATCGCGGTGGCGCCGCGCGGAGGCGTGCTCAGGCGCGCTGAGCACGGCGCTGCCGCGAGCGGGCCCGTATGTGCGGAGAGCGTCCGCCTCAGTGCACGGGCATGCAGAAGACGCCCTGGATCACGCCGTCGTTGTTGCCCTTCTTGCACTCGGCGTACTGCATCTGATCGTTCGGCGTGACGGTCACGTCGACGGCGCCGGCCTGCGTGGTCGGCGGCGCCGCCCACGTGCACGTGACGTCCTCGCACATGCCGGGCTGGAGCGTCGACGTCGTGTGGCCCTCGCACACGGAGGCGCCGTTCACGAAGAAGCCGACGGAGAGTCCCTGCGCGACCGGGTCCGCGCCGCGGTTGCAGACTGGCGCGCTCAGCGTCGCGCCGCCGAGCGCGTCGCACGTCACGCTGTCGGTCGCGCCCGCGGTGAGATCGCCGGTCGCGTTTCCGTTCTGCGTTCCGGGCACGTTCTGGCGGAAGTTGTTCAGGCCCGGCTGCGTCCAGTTGGCGAGCCACTGGCTCGTCTTCGGGATGGTGCCGTCGTCGTTCACGTTGGTGACCGCGTAGGCGTGCTGGTTCCAGATCGCGCGCGAGCGGACCCACTTGTCGTGCGCGTCCGAGTACACGCGGATGCCGGAGACGCCGTGCGGGTGCGCGGCGCGGCAGGTGTTGCCGCCGCCGCCGGGCGTGCCGACGGGCGGCGGGACGCACGCGAAGCCCTGCTCGAGGCACGCGGCGTCGTCGTTCGCGTCGCAGCACTCGGCGCCGGCCGTGCAGCGGCAGAGGCCCGTGTCGCACACGTTCGAGAAGCAGTCGCTGTTCTTCTTGCAGTGGAGGCCGGCGAATTTCGCGTCGACGCCGTTCGCGTCGAGCTCGCCGCAGGCGATCGCGTCCTGGCCCGCGGGCGCGCACGCCTTGTTCGACGGCGTCACGAGGTCGGCGCGGAAGTTCCCGTCGGTGTCGGCGACGATGGGGTTCTCGTACCAGGTGCACGACGAGTGGTACTGACTGAAGAGCACCTCGCCCGTGCTGCCGTTGTAGACGCGGACGAAGCACTCGTCGGCGTAGACGACCTCGCTCGAGCCGTCGGCTTCGAAGTCGAACACGCTCGAGCCCGTCACGTTCGACGAGTGATCCTGCGACTGGCTCGACCACGCGAGGTAGCCCTGCGGGGGGCAGGTGCCGTCGACGGCGTTGAAGTCGCACGGGCCTTGGCTGCAGGCGCCGCCCGGTCGCGCGTTCGGGCCGCAGTCAGGGTCGTACACCGTGTAGAAGTCGGCGCCGGCGACGCCGATCTCGGGCAGGCCGTCGCCGTCGAAGTCGGCGATCGTGGGGGGGCCGCCGCCGCCGGTGCCGGGCACCGCGACCGGCGGCATCACGACCGACCCGTCGCGCGCGTACACGGCCACGGTGCTGGCGGTGACGACGACGATCTCGGGATCCGTCGGCGGGATGCCCGTGCCGTACGCGCCGAAGTCCGCGACCGCGACGAAGCCCGGCGCCGACGGCGACGCGTACGTCGGGTCCTGCGCCCAGGCGCCGCCCGTGAACTTCCAGATGTACTGGCCGTTCGTGAGCTCGACGTCGGGGCCGCCGTCGAGGTTCGCGAGCACGCTGAAGTTGCCCTGGCTGTACGACGTGTACGCGGCGGGGTTCACGGGCTGCATCGCCTTCAGCGCGCCCGTCTTGCCGTCGAACACGACGCCCTCGCGGATGACCTCGGGCACGCCGTCGTCGTCGAGGTCGTGGATCGCGGGGCCGGCCCAGCCGAGCGGGCAGCGCGTCTGCGCGCCCGAGAGAACGCACGGCCCCCACGGCGCGCCGGCGGGGAGCGGCGCCTTCCAGAGGAGCGACCACGCGTTGTTCTTGTTCGTGAACGCGAGCATCGACCCGTCGGCCCCGTAGGAGACGATGTCGGGGAGGCCGTCGCCGTCGAGATCGCCCACGGCGAGCGTCGACGACGAGACGGTGTAGTCGATGACGCCGTCGCCATCGAGATCGACGCCGGCGAGGTTCGCCTCGAGCGTGCAGTCGTCGCCGCGCAGCACGCGGATGACGCCGAGGCCCTCGTCGTAGCCGCCTGGCACCGTCGCGGAGAAGCTCGCTGCGATGCTCGGGACGCCGGTCCCCCCCGGGTTGAAGTTCGCGACGACGGGCGTGCTCTGCACGTCGACGTAGGTCGGGAACGAGTCGCCCGCCGGCGCGGTCGAGAACTCGCACTTCACCTTCGGCGCGAAGACGCCTGGCGTGATGAGGTTCACGCACGAGGGATCGTCGGGCGGCGCGTGGCCGCTCCACGGCTGGCACGTCCCGTCGGCCGCGCAGTAGGTGTCGTTCTCGCAGTCGTCGTCCGTCGTGCACTGGACGAGCGGGACGCACACGTCGTGAGAGCACACCTGCTGCGCGTCGCACGGGACCGTGCACTGCACCGTGGAGCCGCCGCCGGCGCTCGTGCCCGAGCTCGTGTGCTGGCTGCTCGTGCCGGTGCCGACGAAGCCGCCGCCGGTGCCGTTCGACATCGACATGTGGTCCGACGTCGAGTTCGACTCCGAGCCTCCGCCGCCGAGGAAGCCGCCGCTGCCCTCGGTCGCTCCCGCCGTGTCGCCGCCGCCGCCGCACGAGGCGCCGATCACCGCCGCGCTCATCGCCAGCGCCGCCCCCGCCATCGCCGAGACCTGGAGCCGCCGTGAAGACCAAGTGCGCATGCTCAGATCGTCGCGCGGCGCCCCGCGCGAGGGAAGCGATTCTTGCGCTCTCGGCGCAATCGTACGGCCGCGGCGGACCGTCGCTACGGCGTCGCGGACGACGACCCGGCGGCCGGCGCCTCGCTGCGCTGCGGCTTCGTCTGCGCGCCGACGTCGGAGCAGCAGCGGAAGCCCTGCTGATAGAAGACGTGGTTCTCGTCGTGTGAGCGCGTCGCCGGGCGGCAGCGCGTGCGCACCGGGCCCCAATAGCCGCCCTTCAAGATGCTCGGCCGCTCGTTCACGCGGATCGAGTGGGTCCACTCGTCGACGTTGCCGGTCAGATCGTAGACGCCGAACGGGCTCTTGCAGCGCGGCTCGCTGCCCGACTGGACGCCTTGCCACAGGCGGTCGTACTCGGCCTTCGCGCTGGCGCCGTCGCGCGGGCGCATCGCCGGCTCGTTGAACGCGCGCCACGGCTGGTCGACGACGCACGCGCTCGCGTCGCGCTCGTAGCCGTACGGATACGGCATCGCCTCCTCGCCCTCGCAGGCGAACGTCCACTCGGCCTCGTCGCAGAGGCGCTTGCCCTCCTCGGCGCAGAGGGCGGTCGCCTCGTGGAAGCTCACGCTGATCCACGGGTAGTCGCCCTTTTGATCCGGGTACTCGTAGCGATCGATGCAGAAGCTCATCGGCCGGGTGCCGAGGTCCTTCGACGCCTCCAGCCACTTGGCCCGATCGAACACGGCGCACCGTTCGGGGTACTCCTTGTTGATCCACTTCGTGCACGTCGTCTTCTGCAGCTCCTCGATCGAGCGCTGGTCGTAGAAGGCGTTCGGCGAAGGGTCGAGCTTCATGTTGCCCTTCACCTCGACCATGCCGGCGCTGCACGCGCCGCGCGTGCCCTCGGTCGCGTCCGTCTGCGCGCGCGTCTCCGACGGCGACGAGACGATCTGCCAGTGCTTCTCGCGCTGGAGGCGCCACTCGTGCTTGAGACCCTGGTTGGCCGACGCGCGCATGTCCGCGGTCAAATCGCCGACGGAGACGTCGTTCGCGCGCGAGAGCCTCACGACGAACGCGCCGAGCGACGTGGCCGTGACCGCGAGACCGAAGCCGATCAGCGTGCGCATGAGGACCCGGCGCCATCCTGCGCGCTTGCGCGAACCCGGGGCAAAATCGCTCATGTTCGTCTCTTGGCTTCCGAGGGCGCGTCCCGCCGAGCTCGTCTTACGTCCCGGATCGGGTGGAGTCGCCTGGCTCCGCCGCGCCGCGATCGTGACGCTGCTCGACCTCGTGGGCCAAATCGCGCGGTCCTCGGCGTGACTCGCCCACGATGAGGGTGAGGTCGCCCGGCGCGACGGGCAAGGCCGGCGCGAGGTGCGAAGGGCCCTTCACGGAGTCGAAATCGAGCCGAGAGGTCCCCGCGTCAGCGGGGTGAGCCCACGACTCGAACGCGCCGAGCGCCGTCGCGGCGAGGCCGCCCCCGCGCAGAACGCTCCGAACGACGCCGCTCGACAGGGTGACCCGTGCGCCGGCGGCGACCACGACGACGAGCGCGAGGGGCAGGCCGACGCGCGTCGCCAGCGCCCGGAGCCGCTCCGGCATCTCGACCGAGGCGGCGAGCGCGGTCGCGACGAGGAGGATCGCGCCGTCGAGCACCGCCGCGCGCACGGCGGCGTCGCCGGCCCCGCCGCCCTTGCCGCCGAGGGGCGCAGCGGCGAGGAGCATCGGCACGACGGCGACGACCGCGCTCACGCCGGCGACGAGCGTGGCCGGCGCCCCTCGCGCGACCAACCTGTCGCCGAGCTCGACGAGGCGCCGCGCGACGAGCGCCGCGGCGACGACGCCGAGGAGCCCGAGCGCGCCGAACGTCGCCCCGCCGAGCCCGCGGTGATGCGTCGTGTCCTTGAGCAGCGAGGCGAGCAGGGCGAGCGGTCCGAGCGCGAGGCCGATCCAGAGCGCGAGCCCGAGCACGACGGCGCGCGGCGACCGGCGCGCGGTGAGGTAACGAAACCCGCGACCCGCCGCGCCCGCGACGACGAGCGCCGCGGTCACGAAGGGGACGGCGATCCCCGCGGCGACGAGCCACCCGTCGAGCACCGAGCCGCCCGCCGCAGCGACGCGCAGGCTCGCGGGGAGCGCGGCGAGCAGCGACACGCCGAGGGCGCGCGCGCCCGCGTCACCGAGGCGCGCGCCGAGCGGCTCCGCGGGCGGGGGCGCCGCGCTCGCGCTCGACCTCGGCGTGCCCATCTCGCGCGCGGCGTAACACGTTACCGCCGAGGCAGGGAAGCGCACGGGCGTCGCCGCGACGTCGCACGCCGAGCCGAGCGCGACGTCGATGTCGCGCTGCGACACGCAGGCCGACGCGCAAAGCCACGCGCGACGCGGCGCCGGACCGGTGCGCGTGTCATGCTTCGAAGACATGCACACGCGCTCGCTCGCGGTCCCTCTGGTCCTCGCGGTTCACGCGGTCGGGCTCGCAGGGTGCGCGGCGCACCCGGTGCCAGCGGTCGTCGCCGCGGCGCCGACGCTCGATTCGCCGCCCGTCGTCGCGCTCGCCGCGGCCGCGCCGCGCCTCGCGCGGCACGTCGATCTGGAGTTCGAGCTCGCGGGGAGGCCGTTCGCGTCCCCGCTCCTCCGCGCCGAGATCGGCGGCCGCGCGACGTGGCTCGTCGTCGACACGGGCGCGAGCTACCACGCCCTCTCGGGCTGGCTCGCCGGCGATCTGCACCTCGAGAGCACGAGCGGCACGCCGGGCAAGGACCACGTCGGCCGCGACATCGCGATGAGCCTCATCGAGCGCGCCAGCATCGCCTCCGTCGGCTGGCCCATGCTGACGGACGCGCCGCTCCTCGTCGCCGACGTGCCAGACGCGTTCCGCCACATGAACCTCGGCGGCTTCCTCGCGCCGCAGTTCCTGGCGACCGGCGACGATCGCGCGCTGCTCGATCTCGAGCGCGCCGAGCTCAGCGTCACGTCGCGCGCGCAGGCCGAGGCCGACCTCGTGGGCCGCGGCGGGCGCTTCCCCATCGTCGGCAGCCGCGTCTGCCGGAGCCACGACGCGCCGGTCCCGTACCGCGCCTTCGTGCTGCCCGCCTATGTCGACGAGCAGCCCGTGAACCTCCTCGTCGACACGGGGGCCGAGCGGTCGAACGTGCGCATGGGCTCCGCGGCCGGGCAGCGCCTCCTCGGCCACGCGAACGGGGACCGGCTGCACGTGTACGGCGCGGCAGGCGCGTTCGACGCGCTCGTGCTGCCGGCCACGCGGGTCCAGGTCGGCGAGGTGATGACGACTGCCGACATCGAGCTCGTCCCCGGCGTCGAGAACGCGGGCTGTCCGAGCGACGGCGTCATCGGCATGGACATCCTGCGCGCGTGCATCCTCTCGTTCGGCGCCACGGGCCCGCTCGAGGGCCGCTGCGGAGGCGACCCACCCGAGGCCCCCGACCCGCAGGAGTAGCGAGCCGCGCGGCGCAGAGCCCACACGCGACGAGGCCCCCGCCGCCTCGCGGCGGAAGGGGCCTTGTCAGGAAGGTCCGAGGCTCGACGCCTCGGCGCCGTGGCATCACAGGCAGTCGTAGTAACCCTGCGAGGAGTTCCAGCCGCACGACGTGCCGCCCGAGCACTTCAGCTTCTGGGGCGTGCCGTCGCACCACTCGACCGTGTTGCCGACGCACTCGCCCGAGTAGGTGAGGCCGTTGCACGGGTCGGTGCTGCCGCCGGTCGACGACGAGCCGCTGCCGGTCGACGTCGACGTGGACGTGGACGTCGAGGAGCCGCCGCAAGTCGACTTGCCACAGATGCTCGAGACCTCCGAGACGCACTGCGAATCCCACTTGGTGGCGCAGCAGTAGCTGTCGGACGCGCAGATCTCCTGGACGCAAGGATCGCAGGAGGCGACGAGCTTGGTGCCGGACGAGCAGTCGGAGTGCGAGCAGCTCCCGCCGGTGCTGCCGCCGGTGCCGCCGCTCGAGCCCGTGGACCCGCCGGCGCCGCTGCCCGTGCCGGTCGAGCCGGAGCCGGTGCTCGACGTCGAGCCGGAGCTCGAGCCGGAGCCGCCGTGCGCCGCGATCTGCTGCTGGATCCAGGCGCTCTCGAGGTCGACGCGCGCGAGCACCTCGGTGCCGCTCCCCGCGCCCGAGTTGACGGACACGATCTCGTGCGTGCCGACGAGCTCGTCCGGACCACCAGAGTCGCCGCTCTCGATCTTGTCGGTCGCGGTGTAGTCGTAGGGGAAGCCGGAGCTCGAGGCGCCGACGATCGTGATCGGCGAGCTCACGTAGAGCGCCGTCGTGCTGAGCGTGCCGCTGTTGATGCGGCCGATGTTCACGATCTGCGTGTTGTCCGCGACCTTGGAGGTGGACAGCGTGGGATACGACGAGAGCGTGATCGGCGTGTCGAGGAAGATGAGCCCGAGGTCGTGCATGTTCGGGTTCACGGACTCGCTCGTGTTCGTCCAATCGTAGGTGGCGCCGCTCGACGCGTTGGCGGTCTGCCCGCTGGCGAAGGGCGCGCGGATGACCCACTTGGTGAACTGAAACACGCAGTGACCGGCCGTGAGGACGACCTTGGGCGCGATCAGCGAGCCGGAGCAGTACGCTGCCAGCTGATTGTTTTGATACATGTCGACGAGCACCGCCTCGGGGAACGCCGTGGCCTTGGTGCCACCCACGATGGGGCGAGCGCGGCTGTCCGTGTCGTCGTCGGTCGGGTCGGACGAGCCTGCCAGACAGGCCACCACGGAGCAGCTGAGGACGACCAGAGCGCCCAGGGACATCCGCTTGCTCATGACTCTCTCCTTGGGTCCGCGCGTCGCCCACGGTGGGGGTCTCTCGCGGTGAATCCGGATACGTCTTGGAGGGTCGACTGCGTTGCGCGCGTCGAGCGTGATTGAGGGTTGTAGTCGGCGACATCCGAACTGCCAATCAAAGAACAACCCTCGAACGTCGATTTTCGCATTCGATGTACACGAAAAAACTCCACTTCTCGGCTCCGGTCACGGAGGAAAACCAACAGCCACACTGACCTCCTCGACCACGCCATCGGAACATTCGCGCGAGGCCGTCCGACGCCATGAAAGGCGGTGTGGTCGACGCGGCTCCAGATTCCCCCGATGGAACTCCATCGCACCACACGGGAGCCAGGCAGTTCCAGGGTGGTTCGAGGTGCGTTCTGTGGAGACTTGAACACGACATTTCAGCTCATTCGGCCACATGTGGGACATGGAATTTTCTCGCGTGATTGCGGAGATTGACCCGCGGCGCGCGGCGTGGCGTGCTCATCGTCGAAGCTGCACATGAAGCACGTGATCCAACACCCGCTCGACGCCGCCACCGCGAAGAAGGCCGTGTCACGCGCGTTCGACGCGTACAGCGCGAAGTACGCCGCGTACGAGCCTCGGCTCACGTGGAAGGGCGACACGAACGACGCGATCGTCGGCATGAGCGCGAAGGGCGTGAAGCTCGACGGCGCGATCCACCTGCGCGAGGGCGTGATCGAGATCGATCTCGACGTGCCCTTCCTGCTCCGCGTCTTTCAGAGGAAGGCGATCGAGGTCATCGATCGAGAGGTGCGCATGTGGATCGAGAAGGCCCAGGCAGGCGCGCTGTGAGGCGGCGCCGCGCCGCCACCGTCGCGGTCGCGATCGCGGCGCTCACGCCCGCGCTCGCCGCCTCGGGCGGCGACGCGGAGTCGAGCGCGGCGAGCGCGCCGCAGGGCGGCCAGGTCTACGTGCCGCCGTACGAGGCCGGCATGTTCGACGCGTTCGTCGACGGCCCGAGCGACGGCGGCGGCGGCGCGAACGCAGGCGGCCACGCGCAGGGCGGAGCGGCCTCTGGGGGAGGCGGCGCAGGTGGCGGCGGGCTCGGCGGGCTCGGCGGCGGAGGCGCCTCGGGAGGCGCAGGCGGCGCCGGCGGCGCGACGACGGGCGGCGGCGGCGCAGGCGGCTTCGAGGGCGTGGGCGGCTGCGACACGACGCTCGGCGCGTGGCCGCTCGAGCCGG
>DASYCF010000093.1:0-15517 GCA_036500365.1 Byssovorax sp. | reverse complement strand
GCACGCGGCCACGCGCCGCACGAGCGTCCCGGCGACCGGATCGATCGTGGCGACGGCGCCGCTCCTCCGAAGCGCGACGTGCACGAGACCCGCCGCGTCCTCGACGACGCGCCCCGGCTCGTCCCCCGGCGACAGCGAGAGCGCGTGCACGACGGGGGCGTCCGAGGAGAGGTCGGACCAGTAGACCGCGTCGCGATCGGGGTCGGCGGCGAACGCGGTCACGCCGTCGGAGAGCAGCGCCAGCGTCCCGCCCGAGAGCGCTGGAGGCGGAGCAGCAGCGGTGACGACCGCGCTCGTGTCGACCGGCGGCGGCTGCGTGAAGCCGCCCGTCGCGTCGTCGGTGCAGCTGCCGCACCCCGTCGTCGCGTCCGTGTAGTCGAACGTGGACGACGAGGTGTAGGTCGACGCCGACGACGACGACTCGCCCCGCCGCGCGCCGTCTTCGACGGGCGTCTCCTCGGTGCAGGCCGCGGCCCACGCCGCGATGCCCACGCAGACCAACGGGATGACGAAGCGCATCACCGGGACCCAAGCAGTCGCCGTGCCGACGCGGACGACGCGGATTCCCTGCCGGCCCACGCGCGCGCGTGGCGCAGCCCGGCACGATCCTCGACGCGAGATGTCGCGGCCTCACGCCATCGCGGGCGCGCGGCGACGGCGCTGCCAGGCGCGGCCGGCGGCGAGGCCCATGGCCTCGAGGCGCGGGACGACGACCTCCTCGATGGTGTCGTAGAAGAGCGCGCGCGCCTCGCGGCCGCTGCACACGCCGACCGCCTCGGCGCCCTCGGGCGGCGCGCCCGTGTCGGGCAGGTGCGCGAGCTCGTGCTGCTCGACGTGCGCGAACGCGACCTCGAGGTAGCGCGACGTGCGCGCCTTCGCCGCGTCGTCGAGCGTGGGCACGGCCTCGGCGGCGAAGCCCCAGCCGAAGCGCGCGTGGCCGATCTCGTCGGCGAGGATCTTCGAAAGCACCCGCTTCGCGTCCCCCTCGGGCATCTGCTCGCGCTCGGCGGTGATGATCGTGACCGCGATCGTCTCGCTCATGCACGAGATGCTGAGCAGGTTGCGGAGCGTCGCCTCGACCTGCGACGCGGCGTCGGCGTGCGTCGGCAGGAGGCCCGAGGCCCGGGCGACGGCGCGCGGCTCGGCGCCGAGGGCGCACGCGACGGCCGCGCACAGCGCGCCGTGGTGGCGCTCCTCCGCGGCGAACTCACGGCAAGCCTTTACGCGCGAGGCGCCGGCGCCCGCGATCGCGAGCTGCTCCGCGAGCTGATCGAACACGCGCCCCGAGGCGTGCTCGTTGACCATGCGACCGATCCACGTGCGCTGCGCGACGCGGCGGAGCTCGGGCAAATCGGGCACGTCGACCCGGATCTGGCTCGCCTCGAACGCGAGGTCGAGCCACGGCGTCGCGGGGATGCCGAGCGGCGCGACCGCGGTCACGACAGCACCTCGGCCGGCTGCCAGTCCATCGACGGCGGCATCGGCGGACCCCAGGCCTCGCAGCCCGCGTGGATGTCCCAGTCGACGGCGTCGCAGCACTCCGAGTACGCGTTCGGGTCCGGGTCGCCCCGAAGCGCCGAGCAGTCGACGCCCGCGTGGCCGCCGGCGCCGCTCCCGCTGCTCGCGGTGGTCGTCGCCGTCGTCTCGCCGCCGCCGCTCGCGTCGCCGCTGCTCGTGCCGCGCGGCGGCGGCACGCGGACGTGCTCGCCCGTCGTCGTGCCCTTCTCGGACTGCGAGTCCGTGCCGTCGCCGCTGTCGATCACGGTGCCCGCGCACCCGATCATCGCGACGCCGAACGTCACCGCCGCCGCCGCCCTCAACGCCCGCCTGCGAACCTCTGCGCTCGTCATGTCGAAGCCCTCCGTGAGAAGCCGATGACCAGAAGTTACGCGGCGCGGACTGAATGCTGTAGCGATCTTTTCAATACTCGATTGTATGTGTCATCTTCACAATCACGGAGGCTCACTTGGCGTAGCCGCGCAGGACGACGACGCCTGCGCCTCGTCGAAGCGTGACGTGGAGGCTCGCCTCGAGCGGCGTCGACGCGGGGTTCGTGACGCAGCCGGTGCGCCCGCCGACCACGCCGATAGGGCCGCCTCGCTGGTCTTGCGCGAGGATCTTGAGGTCGTCCCCGGTGCCCGTCGCGAGGAACACGTCGACCTCGGCGACGCCGAGCCCGCCCTCGGCGACGTACGTCATGCAAGCGCGCGGCTGCAAGGTGACGTGCTCCTCGGCGCGCTGGCCCTGCTTGAGCGTGACGACGCGCGGCGGCCCGTCGGGCGTCATGCCCTGCGCCTCGCCGAGCGCGGTGTCGTCGAGTCCACGGAGCGTGACCTTCGGCGGGTTGCCGGGATCGAACGGCACGGCGGGGTGCGTGAGCGCCTCGCGGAGGACGCGCTGCGCGTCGGGATCCGGCGGCCCGTCGAACGCGCCGACGACGAGCCCGCCGTCGAGCGCGTCCGGGTCCGAAGACGCCGCGGCGCGCGCGCTCGCCGCAGGCGGCGACGGCCTGTGCAACGGATCCGGCGCTGTCGCCTCGGGCGCCGCGCCCTTGTAGCAGCCGATCGCGGCGCCGAGCGCGACGAGCGCCGCGATCGCGGCGGCGGCGAGACCGAGCTCCGCGCGCGTCGGCATGCGCGCGGCGTACGCGGGGGCACGAGGCGCCGCAAGCGTCGCGCGGGGCGGCGCGCCGTGATATCGACGCGCGCATGAGCGACGCCTCGCCGACCAAGCCGCGCGACGTGCTCGTCGCCACGCACGGGCACTGCTTCGACGGCATGGCGAGCGCCGCGCTGTTCACGCGCCTGCGCCGCGAGATCGAGCCGCGCGGCGCGCTCTCGCTCCGCTACAAATCGTGCGGTTACGGCCCCGGGATGCAGATGATCCCCGAGGCCTGGCTCGACGGCGACGAGAACGCGATCCTCGACTTTCGCTTCACGCCGAGCGCGCGCGTGCGCTGGTACTTCGATCACCACGTGACCGGCTTCGGCTCGCGCGACGAAGAGGCGCGCGCGTTCGAGCGCCGCTCGAGCAAGGAGGCGCCGCTCGACATCTTCTACGAGCCCACCTACGGCTCGTGCACGAAGCTCATCGCCGACCGCGCGAAGGATCACTACGCGGTCGAGCTCGCCGGCGTCGAGGAGCTCGTGCGCTGGGCGGACATCATCGACGCGGCGCGCTTCTCGTCCGCCGAGGCGGCGACGAACCGCGACGAGCCCGTGCTCCAGCTCGCGGCCGTGGTCGAGCACCACGGCGACGGACCGTTCTTGAACGACATCGTGCCGAAGCTCCTCGAGCGCGCGCTCGCCGAGGTCGCGACGGCCGAGTCGATCCGCTCGGCGTACGCGCCGATCGCGCAGGCGAACCTCGCCTTCGCCGAGCGCGTGCGCGCCGCCGGCCGCGAGATGGGGCCCGTCGTGCTCGTCGATCTCGGCGACGTCGCGACCAACGTCGGGGCGAAGTTCGTGACGTACGCGCTCTTCCCGCGGTGCACGTACTCGGTGACGCTCCTCAAGCACCGCCAGCACATCAAGATCAGCGTCGGGTACAATCCGTGGAGCGGCGTCCCGCGCACGCACGACATCGCCTCGATCTGCCGCGCGTACGACGGCGGCGGCCACCCCGCCGTGGGCGCGTGCTCGTTCCCGCTGGGCGCGATCGAGCGCGCCCGCGAAGCCGCCGCGAACATCGTGAAGCAGCTCGGCGGCTGACGTGAACGAGCGCTCGCTCGCGGCGTTCCGCCGGCGCGTCGACGGCGCCGTCCGCGTGACCGGTCACCGCGGCGTGCGGCGCGAGGGCGGCCCGGCCGAGAACACGATCGCGGCGTTCGACGAGGCGGCCGACGCGCGCGCCGACGCCATCGAGCTCGACGTGCGCCTCGCGAAGGACGGCGAGCCCGTCGTCCTGCACGACGAGACGCTCGCGCGCGTCACCTCGGGCCTCGACCCGCGCGCGGCGACGGATCTCTCGGCGCGCGAGCTCGGACGCGTCGATCTCGGGGGCGGCGCGACGGTGCCCACGCTCGCGCACGCGCTCGAGCACGCGCGCGGCAGGCGGCTCGCCGTGAACGTCGAGCTGAAGCGCGACGTGCCCGATCGCGCGCAGGTCGTGCGCAACGTGGCGCGCCTCCTCGCGACGTGGGACGCGCGGCACGCCGTGCTCGTCTCGTCGTTCGATCCCGCGATGCTCGCGCTCTTCGCCGCGCAAGCGCCCGCCGTCCCGCGCGCGCTGCTCGTCCACCGCACCTGGTACCGCGATCTCGCCGCGCGCGGCGTCGCGCCCGCGCTCGCGCACGCCGCCCACGTCGAGCGCGTCATCACCACGCCGGCGCTCGTGCGAGCGCTCCGCAGGAGCGGCCTCGTCGTGCAGGTGTGGACGGTGAACCACGGCGTCGAGGCGAAGGATCTCGACGCGCTCGGCGTCGACGGCCTCATCACCGACGCGCCAGGCGAGCTCCGCGCCGCGCTCGCTTGACGCGCGCTACTGGCAGTCGGCGAAGCCGCCGTGCACGCCGCCGGGCCGCGTCTGCGAGAAGACGTTGGCCAGGATCGGCGGGTTCCACGCGCCGCTCTTGTACTGGAAGATCATCGGCTCGGGCTGGGTCGGCACGGTGACGCGGAGCGAGCGCGGGAGCTCGGCGTCGCACGCCGGGCCGCTCGGCGGGATCGACGGATCGATGCCGTCGGACTCGGTCGGTGGCGCGGTCTTCGCCACCTCGTGGTGCGCGAGCTCCGCGTGGTAGAGCTCGACGCCGCGCTGCACGACCTTCACGTCGACGACGCGCAGGCGCTGCTCGGCCCACGGCTTCGCGACGTCGGCCGGGTTCACCTCGACCCAGATCTCCTCGCTCGCGTCGCGCGTGCTGGGGATGCTGACGACGTAGTGGCCGCTCTCCCACCGGATCGACGCGTCCGCCGGCTTGTGCACGAGCACGGGCGCCTCGCCGCGGAGGAGCGCGACGAGGGCGTGCCCGGGGATCGGCACCTGCGTGAGCCGCGCGAGGTTGCACGGCGACGCGGGCCCCTCGAGGAAGCGGTGCTCCTTCGTGTCGAGCAGCGAGAACTGCTTGCCGTCGGAGGTGAGCGTGTAGAGCGGCGTGCCGAAGCTCACGATGTCGATGCGCACGCGATCCGGGTTCACCGCCGTCACGTACGCCTGACCGCGGACGCGCCCGATCTCCTTGGTGAAGACGTCGAGCTTCGCCTCGCCCTGCACGCCGTTCGTGCACGCGTACGTCGCCTTCATGCGACCGAGCGCGTCGTCGGCCGTCGGGAACTGCGACGCGGGGGCGCCGGTGACACAGCCCACGACGAACAGCGAAGAGGCGAGGAGCCCGAGCGCGCGCATCGCCGCGGACCCTACCACGCGACTCCCGGCGCCCGCAGGTTCACGCGGCGCCGGGGATCTCCGCCCGGCGAAGGCGCCCGTGGCGTCGCCAGCCCTTCGAGAGAAGCCACGTCTGGGGCGCCGTGACCCTCCCGTCCCACCGTGCGCGTCGTCCACGGTCGCTTCGACAACGCGCCAACCGTCTTCGCGTGATTGGGACGTGATCTCGACGCTTGCCGACGCTGCCCACAGATCCGAGCGACCTGTCTCGATCGACATGCCGCTCCCGCGGCGTCGACCTCACGCCGTCTTCCGTGTTCGTCGGCCCTCTAGCCGCGCTGGACGAGGGCGGGTTCGCGCCCGCCCTCGTCCAGCCCCGGGGCTCAGCTCGCGCGGAGGGCCTCGAGGAGATCCACGTCGGGGATGGCGATCGGCAGGCGCGCGCGGAGGACGGCGACGTCGTTCTCCTCGCACAGACGCGCGACGGCGAGGCCGTCGTAGAGCGCGATCGGAGCCGTGCCGGTCACGGTCGCCTCTTCGCGCGCGCCCGAGAGCGTTTGCCCGCTCGTGAGGATCCAGCCGAGCGTAGCCGGGCCGTAGTGGTGCAGCGATCCGCGGAGCTCGGTCACGCGCTCGCGACCGATCTCGCGCCCGTCGCGCCGGATGACGACGGCGATCTTGATCTCGTCGGTGCCGGCCTTGAGGACGCCCGAGAAGTGCGCCTCACCGCCCGGCGCGCCGGCGCGACGGAGCGCGCGCAGCTGGCTCACGCCGACGCGCTCGAGCGCGAGGACGCACACCTCGACGAACGCGTGCCCGGGCAGCTCGGAGAGCTTGCGGGCGAACGCGCGGCGCGCGGCGTCGCGGTAGCGCTCGACGGCGGCGATCGCCTCCTGCTCGAGGCGCGACAGGTCGGGGCTCAAGAGCCAGTCGGTCAGCGCGACGCGGCCGCCGGCGAGCCGGAAGCGCGGGCGCGACCCGGCCGCGAGCCGGCGCGCGTTGTCGGCGCGGACGGCGGCGGCGACCTGCGACTGCAAGAGCTGCGGCTCGCCGGAGAGCCGCCCGCGGCGCTGCGCCGCCTCGGCGATCTGACGGAGCGACACGGCGCCGGCGTTGCGATCGAACGTCGAAAGGATCGTGACGACGGCGTCGCTCAGATCACGGCCGGCGAGGTCGTCGAGCGCGTGGCCCGTGTCGGGCGTGAGCTCGATGAGCTGCGGGCGGTAGTTGCCCTCCCCGCCCTCGCGAGGCTCGCGGTCTTCGCGCGGGCGATCGTCGCGCGGGCCGCGGTCGCTGCCGCGATCGGCGCTGCGGTCGTCGCGGCCGCGGCCGCCACCGCCACCGCCGCGGCCTTCGAAGGCGGGCGTGGCGGTGTACGCGGGGAGCGCGCCTTGACCCTGCGCGCCGCCGTTGCCGGCGGGCGCCGCGTCGCCGTTGCTGCGGCCGCGCCGGCGCCGACGACGGCGACGGCGACCGTCACCCTGCTCGCCAGGCGCGCCGCCGGGGCGCTCTTCGCCGCCGCCGAGGATCGGCTGATCGTCGTCGTCCTCTTCGTCGAACATCTCGGCGGCGCCGGCGACGGCCTCGGCGCGCATCGCCTCGTCGGGGCCGGGCGGGTCGAGCTCCACGTCGTCGAACGTGTCGACCGCGGCGGCGCGCGGGGACGACTCGCGGGGCGCGGACGGCGCTGGCCGCGCGATCGCGGCCGCGACCTCGCCGTCGCCCGCGTCGACCTCGACGTCACCCTCGAGCTCGGCCGGCTCGCCCTCGACCTCGGGCGCGTCGCTCGGCTTGCTGGCGTCGCGGCCCTTCTTGCCCTTCTTCTCGAGGCCGGCGCGGATCGTCTTCTCGTCCCACGAGCGGAGCGCGAAGACGCCCGGCTTCACGCGGACGAGGGGGTTGTCGTCGGAGTCCTTCTTCAAGGTCGCGGCGAGGCGAGCCCCCATCGTCACGTCGGGGCTCTTGCCCACGTGGCTGAGGAGGTTCTTCTCGATCGCGATGTCCGTGATCTCTTTGTAGTGGAGCGGCCTACCGACGAGGCGGAGGACCTCCGCCGCAGCATCCGTGAACGTCATTTTGTTCGTCTTCGTCCTTCGGCGCGCCTCACGCGGATGTGCGGCGGCGCGCCACAGTCGTCACCGACGCACGGCTCCCGCCCCACGAAGGCGGCGGGCGCTCGGGGGGAAAAACCCCACGCGGCCGGGAAGCGCTCATCGCTCCCACTCGGCCGCTGCACCGGGACGGCTGCGTTTAGCATGGCCCCTGCGCGGACGTCAAGGCGACCTCCCCACGAGGCGCTTCGGGCGCGTATCCTGGCGGCGTGGAGCTTCGCCGGCTGTTCGACGAGCTCGTCCGCGCCGCCGAGCGCGCGAGCGTCGACGTGCGCCTCGACGCGTTCGACCCGCAGCTCTCCGACGTGAAGCGCCCGCGCGGGGGTCTCTGCACGCTGCGAGGTCAGCGGCTCATCGTCGTCGACGCGGCGCTCCCGCTGCCCGAGCAGGTCGCGACGGTCGCCGCGGCGCTCGCGCGGGTCGATCTCGATCACCTGTATCTGCCGCCCATCGTGCGCGCGACGATCGGCGCGTACCAGGGCGCGGTCGACGCGCAAGCGAAGGGCGCGGGCTCGACGTCGCACGCCCTCGCGCGGACGAAGAGCCTGCTCTGAGGGCGTCAGTCGCGGCCGTCGTACGAGATCGCGGTCGCGTGCGCGGAGCCGTCGTCGACGCGCGAGACGGTGCGCGTGTCGACGCCGGAGGCCTTGATGAACTCCTTCGCGTACTCGGGGCCGTGGAGGGCGATGTCGTCGGGGCGCCCCTCGGCGATCACCTTGCCTTCGACGACGAGGAACGCCTGGTGCGCGATGCGGAACGTGCTCGCCATGTCGTGCGAGATGACGACGCTCGTCACGCCGAAGTTCCTGCGCGTCTCGTCGATGAGGTCGTCGACCATGCGGCTCGACGGCGGATCGAGGCCGCTCGTCGGCTCGTCGTAGATGATGATCTTCGGCTCGAGCATGAGCGCCCGCGCGAGGCCCACGCGCTTGCGCTGACCGCCGGAGAGCTCGCTCGGCATGCGCTCGAGCTTCCCCCTCACGCCGAGCTGGTCGAGCATCGTCGAGACCTTCTCGCGCATCTGCTTCTCGCCGAGGTTCTTCCTGTGCTCACGCAGCGGGAACGCGACGTTCTCGTAGATGGTCAGCGAGTCGAGGAGCGCGGCGTACTGGAAGACCATGCCGAACTTCTGGCGCACGCGGTTCATCTCGACCTCGCCGAGGCCGCCGATGTCCTCGCCGTCGACCCAGATGTGGCCCGTCGTCGGCTTCTCGAGGCCGATGAGCATCCGGAGCAAGGTCGTCTTGCCGGCGCCCGACCCGCCGATGATCACCGCGCACTGCTCGCGCTTCAGGTGCATCGTGATGCCCTTCAGCACGTTCGTCGGACCGAACGATTTCCTCAAGCAGTCGACGAAGATGTGGTCGTCCGGCAGGATGCCGGCGCGGCCCATCGCCTCGGGCTCGTCTGCCATGCCGAAGCGACCGTAGCACGGGCCGATCGAGCGCGCGGCCGTGCGCCGCGGGCGCCTCGCGGGCTAAGCTCTCGCCCCATGACCGACGACACCCTCAAGAACGTCCTCGAGCTCGTCCGCGCGACCGCCGACAAGGACGGCTGGTCGAACCTGCCCGACGGCAAGCTCATGACGCTCTACGCCGGCCACGACGGCGTGCCCCTCACGATCCAGAAGATCGAGTCGCTCCGCGTCGCGCAGGGCATCGTCCGCGCGAAGACGGCCAAGGGCGAGGAGTTCATGCTCGCCGTCGCGGACCTCTTCGCGACCGCGCTCGACGCGGGCACCGCGGCGGCCACGGCCCGCAAGGCCGGCTTCTTGGGTTGACGACCGAGGTCGGCGCCGAGTTCGAAGGACGCGCGGCCGACCTCGAAGCGCTCGGCGACGCGCCCGCGCCCGCTTGGTTTCGCGCCGTCGCCGCGCTCGTCGGCGCGCTCCCGTACGCGGCGCTCGGCGCGCTCGGCGCCGCGCTCGGTTGGCTCGCGGGGAGCGTGCTCAGGATCCGTCGCGCGCACGCCGAGGCCGCGATGCGCGCCGCCGGCCTCGACGACGCGCCGACGCGCGCCGCGCGCGTGTATCGGTCGCTCGGCCTCGGCGTGTTCGAGCTCCTCTGGACCACGTCGCGCGACCCTCGCGAGCTCGACGCGCGCTTCTCGTTCGACGACGCCGCCGCGCGCGATCTCCGCGCCGGCCTCGCGCGCGGGCGCGGGCTCGTGGTCGTGACGGCGCACACGGGCAACTGGGACATCGCGGCGTGCGGCGCCGCGCGTCGGCTCGTCGACGAGGGCCTCGCGCCGTCGCTCACCGTCGTCACGAAGCGCCTGAAGTCGCGCGGGCTCGATCGAGCATGGCAGCGACTCCGCGCCGAGCGCGGCGTCACGCTCGTCGGGTCGGAGGGCGCCGCGCGCGCCTGCCTCCGCGCGCTGCGATCGGGCGGCGTCGTCGCGCTGCTGGTCGATCAGGCGCCCGAGCGGGGCGACCGCACGATCACCGCGCCGTTCGCGGGGGCGCCCGCGCGCTACGACCTCGCGCCCGCGCTGATCGCCGCGCGGGCCGGCGCGCCGATCGCGATGATGTTCGCGTCACGCGAGCCGGACGGACAGCACCGCATGACGAGCGCGGGGCTCGTCGAGCCCGCGGAGCTCGTGGGCGGTCGCGCAGCGCACGAAGCGGCGACGCGCCGGATCGCGGCCGCGGTCGACGCGTTCGTGCGCGCGCACGCCGAGCAGTGGCTGTGGCTGCACCGGCGCTGGAAGTAGCGCCTCTTTGACGCGTCCGCGCCGCGCGACGACGATGTTCGGATGCGCCCTCACCACCTCGCGTCCGTAGCCGTGCTCCTGTCGGCGGTGGCGACGGGCGCGGCGTGCGGGTCGTCGGACGCAGCGAACGCCGGCGCAGGCGCGTCGGCGCCGGACGCGTCGTCGACTCGATCGACCGCGAGCGCCGGCACGGGCACGCCCGCGACGACGAGCGGCGCCGGCGGCTCCGACGCGACGTCGAGCACCGGGTCACCGGCGAGCGGCGGCGGCACGCCGTCGAGCGCGGGCGGAGGAGGCGCCGGCACGTTCGGCGATCCGACGGGCCGCGCGGCGATCGCCGCCGTCGACTTCCTCGGCTCGATCGGCGTGTGCACGCACGTGGGGCAAGGCGTCGACGCGCCCGACGCCAGCGCGACGGCGATCGCCTTCGCCGGCATCCGCGCGCTGCGCGACGACGGGCGGCCCGAGCACGTGCAGGACTGGGTCTCGATGCACGCGAGCTCCGGCGTGCGCGTCGCGCTGCTCACGAACCAGGACGTCGCCGGCACCGTCGCGATGGCGAAGTCGCTCGCGGCGGCCGGCGCGCTCCTCGCCGTCGAGGGGCCGAACGAGCCGAACAACTTCCCGGTCACGTACGGCGGCGCGACGTCCGACTACGCGACGACGTTCGTGCCCGTCGCGAACCTGCAGCGCGACCTCTACGCCGCGGTGAAGGCCGAGCCGTCGCTCGCGGGCATCCCCGTCTTCCACGCGAGCGAGGCGGGCGGCTCGGAGCCCGACGACGTCGGCCTCCAGTTCTTGACCATCCCCGCGGGCGCGAACATCGCGATGCCCGACGGCACGCAGTACGCCGACTACGCGAACACGCACAACTACGTCTGCGGGCACTCGAGCCAGCTCGTCGACAACGTCGCGTGGAGCGCGTCGGACCCGACGTTGAACGGCGACTGGGACGGGCCCTACGTCGAGTACGGCCACACGTGGCACGGCGGCTTCGACGGCTACGCCGACCCCGACCTCGAGACGCTGCCGAAGGTCACGACCGAGACCGGCTGGGTGACGCAGGGCGCGAACGCGATCAGCGAGGAGCAGCAGGCGCGGCTCTTCTTGAACCTGTACCTCGCGGCCTACGCGCGCGGCTTCTCGTACACGTTCGTCTACATGCTGCGCGACGACCCGGTGCAGGGCTATTGGGGCCTCTTCGACGTGAGCTACCAACCGAAGCAGTCGGGCACGTACCTGCACAACTTGACGACGATCCTCGACGACGCGGGCGGCTCCGCGACGGGCCTCTTCGACTATTCGATCGCGAGCGAGCCCGCGACGGTGCACGATCTCTTGCTCCAGAAGGGCGACGGCACGTTCGAGCTCGTCGTGTGGGACGAGCGCCCGAGCGGCGGCTCCGACGACGTGATCGTCGACCTCGGCCACCCGCGCGCGACCGTGCGCGTGTACGACCCGACCACGGGGACGACGCCGACGAACACGCAGCACGGCGTCGAATCGGTCACCGTCACGCTGACCGATCACCCGGTCGTGCTCGAGATCTGAGCGGGCGCGTCGTCAGAACCGGCCGACGGCCCCGAGCGCGGGGACGAGGCTGCCGCTCGCGTCGGCCGTGACCGTCGGCGCGACGCCGTCGAGGATGAACGACCTCTTCGCGTCAGCCGCGCGGCGGCGGCGCATCATCTGCTCGCGGTGCGGCACGGTGACGAGATCGGCGATGCTGATCGCCGCGGGGACCGCGAACGCGAGCATCACCGGGCCGCTCGCGTCCGCGTGTCCGATGAGCGCCGTGCCCGCGGCGAACGAGCCGGCGCGGAGGCCTCCGAGGAGCATCTCGATGCCCCAGTCGCCCATGACCATGCGCGGCACGCCCGCCGGCACGACGACCGACATGCCCATGACCCAGTAGCCGGCGTGGCTGGTGACATGATCCGACCTGCACGAGCCTTGACCGAAGCTCACGCAGGTGTCGGCCACGAGCGCCTGCGTGAGGACGGCCGTGCCGCCGATCGCCGTGCCGAGGCCGAAGACGACCGACGACAGCACGATCGCCGCGGTCCGACCCGAGTCGGGCTCGTACCTCGGCCGCTGCGGCGGCAAGTAGAGGCGTGGCGGCGCATAGTACGGCGCGTAGACCGGGTACGGGTACGGGTACGGCGCGGCGTACGGGCACGGCGGAGGGGGCGGCGCGGCCGCGGCGCCAGGCGCCGGCGGGTCGACCTGCACGCGAGAGCAACCGTACGCGTGGACGTGGCCGTCGGCGGTCTGCGCGTGCACGTCGACGGGCCCATCGGGCGTGGCGGCCACGACGACGCCGCCGTTCGGCGTGCGCTGGACGTCGGGCGCGCCGCCATCGCGCGGGACGACGACCGGCGCGGAAGGCGCGACGGGCGCGGGAGGGGCGACAGGCGCCGGCGGATAGGCAGCCGGCGGGGGATATGCGGGCTGCGGATATGCGGGCTGGGGATAGGCCGGAGGGTAGGCGGGCGGGTAGTACCCGGGCGGCGGCGCGTACGGATACGGCTGCGCCGAGGCGACCCCGGTCGTGAACAAAGCGGCGAGCCCGAACGTCGAAGCCGATGCAAGCAAGCGCATGGCAGCGCCTCAAGCAAGGCACCGGCCAGGCCCGTCCCGACGCGACGACGCTGGAAATTCTCGCAGAACACGGGCCGCTGCGCTGCTAGCGTGAACGCCAGGCCACGCGCCAAGACCGCACGGTCATGCTGGCGGGCCGCGCGCCGTGAACGATCCCGAAGGTCCCGCCACCGAGCCGCTGTCGTCCTGGGTGCGCGGCCGACTCGCTGCGCGCCGCGCCGAGATCGTGCAGGCGATGCCGCCCGACGGGGCCGCGCCGGCGCCGTTCGGCCTGGCCGCGGGGCGCGCCTACGCCTCGGCGCTCGACGACATCGTGCGCGAGATCGCGGCGCGCGCCGACGTGACGGGCGTGGAGATCGCGGCCGTCGGCGGGCTCGGCCGCGGCGCCGTCGCGCTCGGCAGCGACCTCGACGTGCGCGTCGTCTCGCAAGACGAGGACGCCGCGCGCCGCGTCGCCGATGCCCTGCTGTATCCGCTGTGGGACGCAGGCGTGCCCGTGGGTCATCAGGTCGTCGCGCCCGACGCGCTGCTCGACGCCGCGCGCGACGACCTCCCGAGCGCGACGAGCTTGCTCGACTACCGGCACCTCGCCGGGGACGCGTCGATCGGCGAGGCGCTGGTGCGGCGGGCCGAGGCGGGCATCTTCGCGCACTCGGAGCTGCCCGCGTTCCTCGCCCGGCTCGAGGCCGAGGCGGCGCAGCGCCACGCGCGCTTCGGCGGCAGCGTGTACCTGCTCGAGCCCGACGTGAAGAACGGCGCGGGCGGCCTCCGCGACCTCGACATCGTGCGGTGGGCCGCGCAGAGCCGCTTCCGCGTCGGCGAGCCCGACGATCTCGTGCGCAAGGGCGCGCTCGTCCCGCGCGAGGCCGCCGAGATCCACGCGGCGACGGAGTTCCTCTGGCAGGCGCGGACGCTCCTCCACGCGCACGCGCGGCGCCGCAGCGACCGGCTCACGTTCGACGAGCAGGAGGCCATCGCGCGGGAGCTCGGCCACGGCGACGGCGGCGAGGCGATCGAGCGCTTCATGAGCGCGTACTACCGCACGGCGCGAACGGTCGAGCGAGCCCTCGCCCGCGCGCTCGCCCGCGCCGCGCCGACGCTCACGCGGAGGCGCCCGCGCGAGGAGGAGCTGCCCGGCGGCGTGCGGCTCTTCGACGGCGCGGTCACGCTGGGCGATCCGGCGCTCCTCAAGTCCGATCCGGCGATCGCGCTGCGCGTCGTCGAGCAGGCCGCGCTCCGCGGCGCGTCGATCCTGCCGTTCGCTCGCGACGCCATCGCCACCGCGTGCGAGAGCCCGCAGTTCTGCGCCGACCTCCGCGCGAGCGACGAGGCGGCGCGCCGGTTCGTCGCCCTCGCGTCGACGTGCAAGGAGACGTCGCTCCGCGCCGGCTCCGTGATGCGCGAGCTCCACGAGATCGGCCTCGTGCTGGCGATGATCCCGGAGTTTTCCCCCGTCGTCGGGCGCGTGCACCACGACACGTACCACGTGTACACGGTCGACGTTCACTCGGTCGCCGCCGTCGATCGGCTCGCGACGCTCGTGCGCGGCGAGCTCGCCGCCGAGTTCCCCCTGGCGTGCCGCCTCGCCGCCGAGATCGCGCGCCCGCCGATGCTGTTCTTCGCGACGCTGCTGCACGACGTCGGCAAGGCGATCGGCGGCAGCGATCACAGCGTGCGCGGCGCGGAGATGGCGCGCGGGATCCTCGAGCGGCTCGGCTTCGACGCGGGCGACGTCGACGCGGCGTGCCACCTCATCGCGAAGCACCTCGTCATGTACCACGTGGCCACGCGCCGCGACCTCGACGACCCGGCGGCGATCGCCGAGTTCACGCGCGAGGTCGACGGGCACGAGGGCCTGCGCGATCTGTACCTGCTCACCGTCGCCGATCTGTCGACGACGAGCCCCACGTCGATGACGTCGTGGAAGGCGCGCATGCTCGACGAGCTCTACCTCGCCGCCGATCGGGCGCTCGACGCGGCGGGCGGCGACGAGCGGGCCGGCGAGGCGCGGGCGGCGACGCTGCGGGCGCGCGCCGTGGCCGAGGTGGGCCGCGCCGCCGAGGCAGCGCCGGGCGCAGGGAGCGGCGAGGCGCGGCGCGCCGAGATCGAGCGGTTCCTCGCGTCGATGCCCGACCGCTACCTGCGCGCGAACGCGCCCGCGGCCATCGTCGCGCACGCCGAGCTCGCGCGGTTCCACGAGGCGCAGTGCGCGGGCGCGGGACCGAGCTCGCCGACGATCGCGCTCGTGCCGAGCCGGCACCCCGAGGCCGCCGAGATCTGCGTCGTCGCCGACGATCGGCCCGGCCTCCTCGCCGCGATCACGGCGGCGCTCGCGGCGTCCCGGCTCGAGGTGCACGCCGCGCAGATCCACTCGCGCGTGACCGCGCGCGGCGTCGAGGCGCTCGATCTGTTCTGGGTGCGCGATCGCGCGGAGGGCGTCGACGGCGTCGCGCGCGCGCTGCCGAAGCTCGCGCGGGACGTGCACGCCCTGCTCGCGGGCGAGGCCTCCGCCCACGACGTCGCGCGGCGCCGCGGGACGACCGCGGCGCGCGAGCGCACGAGCCCGCCCATCGCGCCGCAGGTCTCGATCGATCCGCGCGCGTCGACGCGGCACACGGTCATCGAGGTGATCGCGCGCGATCGGCCCGGCCTGCTCTTCGCGATCTCCGACGCGCTGCACCGCCTCGGCCTCTCGATCTCGGTGGCGAAGATCAACACGGAGGGCGCGCGCGTCGCCGACGTGTTCTACGTTAGCGAGGCCGACGGCT
>DASYCF010000092.1:0-1597 GCA_036500365.1 Byssovorax sp. | reverse complement strand
GCTGGCGTCGCCGCCCACGGCGCGCCGGCCGAGCCGCGCCGCCGCGATCATCGTCGTGCCGCTCCCGCACATGAGATCGGCCACCGTGGCGCCCGGCGCGCTGGTCGCGCGGACGATGCGCTCGAGGAGGCGCTCGGGCTTCTGCGTGGGGTAGCCCGTGGCCTCGGCGCGGAGCGGCGTGTTCGCGAGCATCGCGGGGATGTCGGCCCACACGCTGCCACGCTGGCGCCCCTCGTCGGCGTAGTAGCGATAGCTCTTCCCCGCGATGACGCGCTCGCGGAATGCGCGGCCGTCGCCGTCCGTGTTCTTGAAGTGCATCGCGAGGCTCGTCGCGGCGAAGGGCTCGCGGAGGTCCTCGTCGTCGCCGTTCCATACGGCGTGCTTCGCGTCGCGCGCGCTCGTCGCATAGAGGAGCAGCGTCTGGTGCGTCACGGCGAGGCGCTTGCCGCGCGCGCCGTTGCCGGGGATCCAGATCACCTCGCCGAGGAAGGCGCCGCGGCCGAACACGCGATCGCAGGCGACCTTCGCGTCGTGCACGGCGCGGTGATCGAGATGCAACCAAAAGGTTGCACATTGGGACATGCGCGCGCGGATGGCGTCGAGGCGCGGCGTAAGCATCGCGAGGAGCTCCTCGGGCGTGTCGTAGTCGACGTAGGCGGCGCCTGCCGCGCCCGCCGCGCTCCGCGAGAGCTTCGCGCGCGCGCCGCCCTCGGCCTTTCGCGCCGTCCGCGCGCCGCCCGCCGCGTACGGCGGATCGAGATAAACGAGGTCGAACTCGAGGTCGCCCGGGAGCCGCGCGCACGCGTCGAGCGCGTCGCCGTCGAAGAGCAGGTGGTCGCGCGCGCTCACAGGGGCGCCAAGATCGCCTGCGCGAGCTCCGCGTCGGGCGGCGACGCGAGCTCGGGCAACAGCGGAATCCACGGCCAGTAGGGGCCGCCGCCCTCGCACCCGTCGACGGCCTCGTCGGGCGAGCACGCGACGCGCAGGTGCAGGTGATCATCGTGCGCCGCGCTGTCGCCCGGCTGGAGCAACACGCTCTCGGCGTGCCACACGAGCGCGGGATCCTCGCCCCGGGCGCGCGCATACTCGATGACCAGCGCCTCCAGCCAGTGCGCGAAGAAGAGCCATTGCACGCTCGCCTCCTTCGAAGCCAGGAGGGCTTTGACGAGCAGCCACTCGCGCTCGACGTCGACGCGCACGAAGTGCTTGTCCTCGGTCTCGGCGAGGCCGTCGGGGCCGAAGCGCAGGAAGCCTGGCGAGGGGACCGGCCGGCCGTCGAGCGTCGTGATGAAGATGAGGAGATCTGCGTCACGCCCGGTGCGGTGCGAGCGGTGGCCGCTCGACCCGCCGCCGAAGCGGCCGGCGATGTCGCCGATGACGAGGGGCGCGCCGCCGGGCCGCTCGCGCGCGACGGTCTTCGCGGCGTCCTCGACGAGCGCGACGAGCCGCGGGTTCCCCCATTTCCTCCCGTTGTGGCGCAGGAGCATGAAGCCCTCGCCGCGATCGGGCAGCGGCGCGCCGTTCGTCAGCACGCCGTGGTGCGGCACGCCGACGGAGCCACGAATCGACGGCGCGAGCGGCGTGGGCGTGCCGAAGC
>DASYCF010000091.1:0-4846 GCA_036500365.1 Byssovorax sp. | reverse complement strand
CGCTCGCGACGAGGGCGCGCAGCGCGGCGACGCCCTCGTCGAGGAAGCTCTCGCCGCGACCGCGCACGCGCACGGCCCGCGCGAGCCTCGACTCGGCCGCGAGCACGTCGACGAGGGGCGACCTCGACGCGAGCGACGCGCGTTCGAATGCGCGCTGCGCGGACGCCGAGCGATCGACGAGGTGCGACGCCCACGCGACGAGCGCCGCCTCGCGCGGGTGGAGCTCGGCGCGCGCGTCGGTCGCGGCGAGCTCGTCGACGGCGCCGCACGCGAAGAGCAGATCGACGAGCGCGTCCGGCGCGCCAGCGTCGCCTCGCGCGGCCGCCGCGCGCAGCTCGGCGACGCGCGCAGGCAGGCCGAGGTCGGCCTCGCGCGCGCGCGACAGGGGCACCCACGCGGTGCGCGCGACCGTCTCGGAGCCCTTGCGGATGGCGTCCACGGCGTCGTCGACCAGCCTGCGCATGGCGAGGTCGCGATACGCCGCGATGTAGCGCGCGACGACGCCGCGCCCGACCCGGAGCGCGACGATTGACGCGCCGACGTCGCCGCCGGCGATCACGTCTTCGAAGAAGAGCGCCGCCTCGCGCCCGACCATCTCCGTGAGATCGCGCGCGCAGACCGCGAGGTCGTCGAGCGTGAGCGCGCGGCTCCGCGGATCGAGCGCGAGCGCGTCGTCGACGAGGGCGAGCACGCGTCGCTCGGCGTCCTCCGCGCCCGACTCGCGCCCGCGGCCGAGCAACCCACGCCGCGCCGCCTCGTCCGCAGCTGCCTGCGACGGCGCGCGCGACGCCGGCTCCGGGCTCGGCAAGATCTCGAGCACCTCGGCGAGCGCGTCGAGGTCACGATCGTCGGCGGCGAGCGGCGCGTCGAGCAGGCGGCGGATCACGGCGAGCGGGAGGTACTTCTCCTCGCGGAGGCGCCGCACGAGCAGGAGCCGCTCGAGGTGCGCCTCCGTGTAGAACGCGACCGTGCGCCCGCCCTTCTGCGGCCGCGGCAACAGGCCCTCGCGCAGGTAGAAGTGGATGGTCTCGCGCGGGACGCCGCTCCGCGCCGCGAGCTCGCCGATCTTCACGCGCGCTCACCCGCTCGGCGGCGCGTAGAAGTCGACGATGCGGATGGGCTCGGTGAGCCGCACACGCACGCGCGCGCGCTCGCCGCCCACGTCGCCGCCGATCTGGAAGCTCGTCGGCGGGTCCATCTCGATGCTCACGTCGTCGACGAAGTAGTCGAAGATCGTGCCGAGGTTTTCGTACTCGCCCTTCCACACGGCGCGGAAGTTCTGCACGAACTCGACCGACGAGATGCTCGACACGCGCAGGTTGAACCGGTCCTGCCGATCCTCGGCGTACGGGAACACGCGGAAGCCGAAGCCGTAGTACGGGATGGTCGACGCAGCGGCGATCGTCGCGGGGCCTTCGAAGAGGACGCTGCCCTTCTTGACGGGCGCGCCGATCTTGCGGCCTTTGAGCCCGATCCGGTGCGCGTCCGAGCCCAGGTTGACGACGCGGCAGTGCGGCGTCTTCTTGACGAGGTAGGCCGGGATCGTGCGCGTCGTCGCCGAGATCGCGTAGCCGGCGACGCCGGGCGCGAGCCGCTTGAACGGGCTCTTCGCGAGCCAGGATTTGACCGCGTGGTAGTCGGCGAGCGCGACCGCGTCGATGCCGAAGCCGCAGAACGGCGAGAGGACGCCCTCGCACTCGACGAGGCGCAGATCGCGGCTGCCCGCGTCGGTCCGGAGGCGCTGCAGATCGGCGGCGAGGCCGCGGCCCTTCGCCTGGCTCGCGCCGAGGACCCACGCGAGCGCGTTGCCGGTGCCGAGCCGTAAGAGGCCGAACCGCGGGACGGCCTGACCGCGAGCGCGCGCCTCCTTCACGACGGCGGAGACGACGGTGGTGAACGTGCCGTCGCCGCCGCCCGTCAGGATGGTGCCGTAGCCGCGGTCGACGAGCGTGCGCGCGATGGCCTGGCTCTCGTCGACCCGGCGCGAGACGAAGAGGTCGCCCGAGTCGAGGATCTGGTCGAGCTGCTCGATGACCTCGCCGGTGACGCTCTTCGCGTTGCCGTTGACGACGACGGCGAGGCGGCTCGGCCGCGGAGGCTCGGCGCGCTCTTCGGCCTGCCCGGTCATCGCCCGGTCATATCACACCCGCGCGTCGCGATTTTTCGCGGCAAAGCAGCGCGTCGACGGTCTCGAGGCGAGCGCCTTTCGCGCTACCTCGGCTTGCGCGGTGGGGGGCGTCCGCATCATGCTTGGGCGTCGTGGCCGATCCGGCGCGGTGGGTCGCTCCGTCGCCGAACCGCGCCGCGCGGGGATGCGTAGCGGCGGTCAACCGTCAAACTACTGGACGGTTGAGACAATTTCTTGGTATGGCGGCCCTGGTCGGAGTCTGATCGGCCGGGCGGCGCGTCCGCAGAGCAGAGCGCATCAGCGCTGGCGCGCCGGACGAAACCTTTCAGTCAGCGGGGACCGAGCGACATGGCGAAGAAGAAGACCACCGCGAAGGCCGCGCCCGCCAAGAAGAAGGCGGGCGGGAACGCCAAGGCGAAGCGCTCGTCGCCCGAGTCGGCGCTGACGAAGCCGACGAATCCCGTCATCAAGGATTCGGACGACAAAGCGGCGGCGTCGAAGCGCAAGCTCGGCCTCCGCGGCGCGGCGCCGTGGGCGGCTCGCCACGCGGCGAAGCACGCGGCCGAGGCCCGCGCCCGGGCAGCCGAGCCGGCCCCGCCGGGCAGCGCGCGCGCGACGATCCGCGTGCCGAGCGGCGCCGAGGAGATCAAGGCGAAGATCGCCGAGCTCCACAACCAGACGCAGAAGATCCGCGCCCTCCGCAAGCGGCTCGACAAGGGCTTCTTCGAGATCGGCCAGGTCCTCGCCGAGATCCAGCTGCACGAGCTCTACGTCGCGAAGGGCTTCGGCTCGTTCGAGGCCTTCCTCGAGCGCGAGATCGACCTCGGCAAGCAGACGTCGCTCAAGCTCATCAAGATCGCGCAGATCTTCCAGCTCGAGGCCGCCCTCGACTACGGCATGGATCGCTGCATCCAGGCGATCGGCGCGCTCGAAGGCGAAGGCGCGATGCCGAAGCCGAGCGTGCCGTCTAGCCCCGGCTCGCGCCCGCCGCTGCTGCCGCTCAAGCCGCCGATGCGCATCGTGGGCTGAGCTCGGTCAGGCGCCCTTCGCGGGCGTGAACCTCGGGAACAGGACCTTCACGGTCGTCCCCTTGCCGATCTCGGTGTCGACGACGACGCGGCCGGCGTGCTGCTCGGCGATCTTGCGCACGATCGCGAGGCCGAGGCCGGTGCCGGCGGCCTTCGTCGTGAAGAACGGATCGAAGATCTCGGCGAGGATGTTCGCGTCGACGCCGGGGCCGCTGTCGCTCACCGCGAGCCACACCTCGCTCGCGTCGCCGGACGCCGAGCCGCGGAGGACGCCGCCCTCGGGCATGACGTCGAGCGCGTTCACCACCAGGTTCAGCGCGACCTGTTTGAGCTTCTCGACGTCGCCGAGGGTGAAGCAGTCGGGCTCGAGCTCCTTCTCGACGTGGACGTGGTGGGCGGCGATGGCCTCCTCCTCGAGGTCGAGCACGTCGGAGACGACGCGCGAGAGCTCCACCGGCTCGCGCTGCGGGGCCCGCGGGCGCGCGAGCTCGAGGAAGTCGGTGAGCAGCCGCTCGAGGCGCTTGATCTCGCTCTCGACGATGTCGACGCGGCGGCGCATCGGCGCGCGCACGGCCTCTTCGCCGAGGCGATCGATCGACCGGCCGAGGAGGTGCAGCTCGAGCACGGCGGCGTTGAGCGGGTTTCGGATCTCGTGCGCGAGGCCGAGCGCGAGCGGCGCCATCGCGTTCAACGCCTCGGCCGACGCCGCGCGCCGCTCGAGCGCGCGCCGCTCCGTGACGTCGACGCCGATGCCATAGATCACGTCGGGTCGATCGCGCTCGGCGCGAACGGCCGAGAGGTGGAAGCGCACGCGCCGCTGGGCGGACGTCGCGCGGAGGCCGAGGTCGACCTCCTTCGCCGGCCCCTTGCCCTCGCGGACGCTCGCCAGCGCGACGGCGAGGCGCTTGTGGTCGGCCTCGTCGACGAACGCCGCGGCGAACGGCTTGCCGAGCGCGCTCGCGTCGCCCGTGAGCTCGGTCATGCGCGCGTTGAAGAGCGTGACGCGTCCGCCCTCGTCGAGGCCGACGATCAGCACGTCCGCCGCGTCGACCAGGGCGCGGTAGCGGAGCTCGATGTCCTCACGCTCGCGCTTGAGGCCGATCTTCGCGAGCGCCTGCGCGACCGTCGAGATGAGCTCCTCGGGCCGGAACGACTTGAGGACGAACGCGAACGCGCCCGCCTGCAGCGCGCCGATCGCCGTGTCGACCGTCGCGAAGCCGGTGACGAGGACGATCTCGCCGTCGGACGAGGCGGCGCGCAGCGGGCGGATGAGGTCGACGCCGCTCGCGTCCGGGAGCTTCACGTCGACGACGGCGACGTCGAAGCCGTCGCGCTGGGCGACCTCGAGGCCGCGCGCGCCGCTCTCGGCGAGGGCGACGGCCACGTCGAGCTCCTTCGCGCCCTCGAGGACGTCGCGCAGGTTCGCCGCGAGGCTCGCGTTGTCGTCGATGATGAGGATGCGCGCCGCCACCGCCGCATCCTATCGAAGTCTCGCGCCGGCGAGCGTTCGGCCCTGCACGGGCGCGGTCGTGATAAGGGCCCGCCGTGCGCTTCGTCGACATCGCCCGCGTGAAGGTCATCGCCGGGGACGGCGGCAACGGCGCGGCCGCGTTCCGGCGCGAGAAGTTCATCCCGTTCGGCGGCCCCTCGGGCGGCGACGGCGGACGCGGCGGCGACGTCGTGCTCGTCG